>JAGQIY010000694.1 GCA_020430865.1 Myxococcales bacterium | reverse complement strand
GATCCATCGCTGAGCTCGCCCGGGCCGCCGTCTCCAGCGCCAGTTCGTGAGCCATGCGCGCGCCCTTCGACTCGAAGGCTATCAGCGCGCGTCGCACGCTCTGCAGCAGGCCGCCCTCGCTCTCGACGTCCTGAGAGAGGTCGTTGAGCGCTCGGTGAGCGATGTACCCGGTCACCGGATCCGCGCCGCGCATCTGATCGTCGAGCACGTCGCGCACGATCTCCTGCGCGCGCATGCCGAAGCCGGGGTTCGTCACGTCCCGCAGCAGCTCCACCGTCGCCTCGGCCACGTCGAGCCGCAGCGTCGCCGTGAGCCAGTCCAGCAGATCTTCGGCGGCATCAGGCTCCGTCTCGATCACGACGGGCAGACCCCAGGTCATGGTCGCGGCGATCCCTGGGTCGCGGTCGGCGATGGGGCCCTTCAGTAGACTGCGGCACTGCTTCATCGCGGTGTCCGCGTCTCCGGACATGCACGCCACCAGGCTCACCGCCGCGCGGCGCCACTCGGTGGGAGATAGCGCCGGGTCCAACGCCAGCTCGATTTCCTCGCGGAGTTCTGGTTCGACTCCCGAGAGCAAGCCGCGCGCCACCGCCGCGTGGCGCCAGACCAGCGGCTCCCGATCGTGGAGCAGTCGGTCGAACACCGGGCGGACACCGGGGCTGCGCAGCAGCTGCCTCGGGAACGGATCGCCTTGATGGCTGCGAGTCACCGCCTCACGCGCCGCGCGCTCGAGCAGCCGCGCCGCGAGACGCCGCGCAGGGAGCGCTCCGCTGGAGGGCTGAGCCACCCAGCGATCGAACAACTCACGGCGGGCGACCAGGGCGAAGGCCAGGGGATCCGAGTTGACCGACGCGCCAATCGACAGGTCCGTAACCAAGCTCACGCGCGCGCGCAGAGTGGCGGTGTCCAGTGGCTTCGCGTTTCCCAGCGCCATGCGATGCGCCACTGCGGCGAAGGTGCTCGCGGTGCCGCCATAGAGATGCGTGAACGCCCGGCGGCCGAACTCCCTGCGTTCGTTGCCCGGAGGTAACGCAGCCGAGATCTCGTAGAGCGCGACCGCCCGTGAGCTGGGTGCGATCCAGTCGAGATCGTCCGCCAGGCCTCGATCGAGGGCGACCCGCGCAGCGCTGACCAGCTCCGAGACCTCGATGCCATCGAGGGGAGGGGGACCATCGATGCGCTGGGCCCGCCCAAGCGCGGCCACGGCCTGGCGCCAGCTCGCTCGGCGCTCGTCAGCGTCCCCAACCCGCGGAAGCGTGTTCAGGGCCTCCACGGGATTCGGTCGAAGGCGCATTCAGTCTTCTAGATTACTACTGAGGGCGTGGGCGGGCGCAACCCGAGCGCGCAGGAACAAGATAGCGGCGACCAGGAGCCACCGGCTAGCATGGTTCGAAGAACGGTCGCCACGGCGAACTGTGGAGAAAGAAAACACGAGCAGCCGCTCCGGCGCGCGACGTGCCCGCCGCGGGGCCGCGGGCGGTATCGAGCCGAGCGAGACCACAAAACGCGGCAGCACGAGCGCTGTGCGGTGGTGTGGGTCTGGCGTGGACGCCTCACTCGCAAGGGCGGATCAGGTCCGCGGAGCGAAAGACATTCCCGAGTCGCTGACGTACCAGGTTTGCGACCGCTACGAGCAACCACTAGCGTGCACCCCATGCCGAGTCCCGACCAAGTCCTAGCCCGCGCCCGAGAGCACTGTTTCATGTCCGGAGTCGGCGACGTGGGCGAGTCGCTGTGTGAGGCGAACATGGCCTTTGGCCTCGCGAAGATCCACCACGTGCAGCGAGAGCTGGGGCTGCCGGCGGATGCGTCGTTCATCGGCGCGACGGACGCGACCGTCACCCGCAACACCAAGCGCTGGGGACAGGGCTTTGGCTATGGCGGCCGCATCCAGTGGACTGGCGACTTCGCCGTGCTCGACATCAAGAGCAACTGTTGCGGCATGATCGTCGTTGCCCCCGATCGTCCCGTCGACATCGAAGCCCTGGAAGCGAACGCGAAGCGCCTGCAGCGCGACCCGCCGAAGCTCGACGGCCACACGGTCGACTTCGATCTGGGTGAAGGCAACCATTTCGTCGACGTCTGCGACGTGGTGCAGACGTTCGATGGCGCCCAGGCAGACGCCGATCAGTACGTGATCATCCACACCAGCGGACACGAGTTTCGCGAGCGCTCCCCCCAAGGACCCGGGATCTACTTCGACGCCAGTGAGGAGCTCGCCGCGATGCTGGAGCCCCGCCAAACGCCCTGGGGCACCCTGCACATCCTGCGCGGACAGGCCGCCCAGGATTGGTACGAGATCTACAGCTGGTGCCAGGACTTCAGCTTGCGTCGGCGAGAGCTGCTGGCCCGGGAGCTGGTTGGCGGTTTGCGGGTGATCTGCAACCGGACCCATCAGGGCTTGGGGGCGATCAACGATGCGATCCTCGGCTGCTACCACTTCAGCCAGGAGGACCTCGACAGCGGCCAGCGCTTTCCTCTGACCCTGGCACCCGACCTCCCAGCGTATCTGGTGCGCCCCAAGCCGAGCTTCCAGTCACGCGTCCTCGAGCAAACGGGGCTTGGCGAGCGCGCGGAGCGCCACGGCTTGTTGCAGCGTCTCGAGACCGTGAACCTGTTACCGCACGGAGGCGGTTACGCCTACAGCCAGTATTCGGGCGTCCAGGGCGTGCTCGAGGACGGGCCGGATGACCGAAGGTTCCAGTTGACCCGCCCCGATGGCGGGGTGGACGCGGTGGGCGACGTGCGTGCCGCCGCCTATGGCTATCGGGGCGATGAGGTCCGGAAACGCATGCTGGAGCTGGATCTGGGCGACATCGAAGTCGAAACCAAGATCTCGTACATCCTCAGCCGCGACTGAACCTGCACTGGAGCCGCGTGCGGGGTGAGACGGGTGGCGTCGGCCCCGCGTGGAGGTGTAGCCTCCACGAGCGGGAACATACAGCACCCCGCGTTGGAGGATCTGCAGCATGATTCAGGCGCCCGAGCCCCGCAACGAACCCGTCCTGAGCTACGCCCCGGGCAGCCCCGAGCGCGAGGCATTGCGCGCGGAAGTCGAGGCATATCAGTCGGAGTCCCTTCCGCTCTGGATCGGGGGTGAGGCGATCCGCACGGACCAGCAGCAGACGTTCAGCTCCCCGCACGCGCACCAACGCAAGCTCGGCGCCGCGAGCCTGGCGGGAGAGCCCGAGCTGGCGAAGGCCCTCGACGCCGCCAGGCAGGCCAAGGGCGCTTGGGCGTCGCTCTCCCAGTCCGACCGTGCGTCGGTGTTCCTGCGCGCCGCCGAGCTCCTGTCCGGTCCCTGGCGCCAGAAGGTCAACGCAGCGACTTTGCTCGGACAGAGCAAGACCCCTCATCAGGCCGAGATCGACTCCGCCTGCGAGCTGATCGACTTCCTGCGCTTCAACGCGCACTACGCAGACAAGCTCGCCGAAGACCAGCCAAGCTCTTCAGCCGGGATCTGGAACCGCCTGGAGCAGCGTCCGCTGGACGGCTTCGTGTATGCCATCACGCCGTTCAACTTCACCGCCATCGCGGGCAACTTGCCGAGCGCCCCTGCGCTGATGGGCAACACCGTGATCTGGAAGCCATCACCCAACGCCATGCTGGCCGCCCAGCGGGTGATGGAGCTGTTCAACGAGGCGGGCTTGCCGCCCGGCGTGATCAATCTGGTCAACGGCGACCCCGTCGCCATCACGTCACGAGTCCTCGCGGCGCCCGACTTCGCGGGGCTTCACTACACGGGCTCGACCTCCGTGTTCCAGTCGCTGTGGGCGCAGATCGCGAACAACCTGCCCAAGTACCGCAGCTACCCACGCATCGTGGGGGAGACGGGTGGCAAGGACTTCATCTTTGCGCATCCGAGTGCGGACGTGCGACAGCTCGCCGTGGCCATCGTCCGCGGTGGCTACGAGTTCCAGGGCCAGAAGTGCTCCGCTGCCTCTCGCGTCTACGTGCCGAGGAGCCTGTGGCCAGAGCTGAAGAAGATCCTCGAGGAGACGATCGCGCAGATCCAGGTGGGTGATCCTGCTGACTTCTCGAACTTCATGGGTGCGGTGATCAGCGCCCAGGCCTTCGAGAAGATCTCCGGGTACCAGGAGCTCGGCAAGGCCGACCCGAAGGTGCGCTGCGTCGCCGGGGGCGGCGGCAACCGCGACGTGGGCTACTTCGTCGAGCCAACGCTGTTCGAGGTGGAAGACCCCAAGCACCGTCTGATGCAGGAGGAGATCTTCGGCCCCGTGGTGACGCTCTGGGTGTACGACGACGCACGCCTGGAAGAAGCCCTGGATCTCGTCGACTCGACCAGCGGCTATGCCTTGACCGGTGCCGTGTTCGCACGTGATCGCCAGGCGATCGTGTCCGCTGCCAGCCGACTGCGCTTCGCCGCGGGGAATTTCTACGTCAACGACAAGCCGACTGGTGCGGTGGTCGGACAGCAGCCGTTCGGCGGGTCGCGGCTGTCCGGCACCAACGACAAGGCCGGCAGCGCCCAGAACCTCGCGCGCTGGGTGAGTCCTCGGACGGTGAAGGAGACGCTGAGCCCGCCGGTCGACTGGCGCTACCCGTACATGTCGTAGCGCGCGTCAGACGATGGTGAGTCCGCCGTCGACCACCAGGTTGTGCCCCGTGACGTAGCTAGCGGCGTCGCTAGCCAGGAACAGCGCAGCACCCGCGAGTTCGCCGGGCACCCCAATCCGTCCCAGCGCGGCGCGCGAGGTCACCATCTCACGGGCGGTGTCGCTGTGTACGATGGCGGCAGCGAGTCGCGTGTCGATCAGCCCGGGGCTGATGCAGTTGACCCGCACGCCGCTCGAGCCGAACTCCATGGCCATGCTCCGAGTCATCGCGATCATCGCGGCCTTGGTCATGCCGTACACACCTTGCAGCGGCGAGGCGCGCATGCCAGCGACGCTGGCGATGTTGATGATCGAGCCAGTGCCCTTGCGGTCGATGATGCTCTGGGTCACGCGCCGCGAGAGCTCGAAGGCGCCCCGAAGGTTGATGTCGAAGGTCTTCTGGTAGGCGCCCTCGTCGATCGTGAGCATGGGACCAAAGTAGGGGTTGGTTCCGGCACAGTTGACCACCACGTCCACTCGTTGCCACTCGGAAATGGCGCGGTCGAGCAGCTGCTGGCACTGGTCGACGTGGCCGATGTGAGCCGCCACGGCGATCGCCTCCCCCCCTGCTTGCTTGATGCGTGATGCAACTTGGTCCACGCCTTCTTGCTTGCGACTCGCGACCACGACCTTCGCGCCAGCTTCGGCGAAAGCCAGCGCGATGGCCTCACCGATGCCCCGCGAGGCCCCGCTCACGATCGCGACCTTGTCCTGCAAATGAATCAGCGCCATGCACCCTCGATACTCAATGCGTGATCCGGCGTCGAGGCCCAGGGCCCTGGTGGCAGCGGAGCGATTGCGGCTCCGGGGGCTTGGCGTTACTAGAGCGGCCATGGACGACACTTGGGTGCTGCTGGTCGGGCATGGGACGGTGAGCGACCTCGAACAGCTGCCGGAGTTCCTGAAGCGCATCCGCCGGGGGCGCCCAGCGCCGGCGGAGCTGATCAGCGAGATGCGCCATCGCTACTCCGCCATCGGTGGTTCGCCGCTGCTCGACATCACCGAGCGGCAAGCAGCCGGGCTGAGCGAACGCCTCGGCCTCCCGTGTCGAGTGGTCATGCGCTTCTGGGAGCCGACCCTCGAGGACCTGCTGGACGACCTCGGCTCGGTGCGGCGGGTCGTGGTGCTGCCGATGGCTCCGTTCAGCGTTCACATCTACGGTGCCGTGATCCGAGATTCGCTCTCCGCGGCCGCCGAGGCCGGCCGTGCGGTGCCGGAGGTGATCGCGGTGCATCCCTACGGGGAGGACCCGGCGTTCGTCTCAGCCAGCGCCGGACTGGTTCAGCGCTCACTCGAGGAGCTCGGTTGCCTCGGGGATACACCGCTGATCCTGACCGCCCACAGCTTGCCCATGATGGTGCTGCGGGGTGGAGATCCGTACGCGGAGCTGTTCAGCGCCAGCGCGCACGCGATCGCTCGACGCCTGGGACGGGAGCCGCGCCTCGCCTATCAGAGTCAGGGCGCCAGCGGTGGCGAGTGGCTCGGACCGACGCTCGAACGAGTCCTGGAGGCGAGCAGCCGGGACAACCAGACAGGGCAGGTCGCCATCGCCCCGGTCGGCTTCGTGGCGGACCACGTCGAGACACTCTACGACCTCGACATCGAAGCTCGAGGCTGGGCGCGTGATCTGGGGCTCGACCTGCTGCGTGTTCCAGCACACAACACCGACGCGGCGTTCCTCGACGCGCTGGCGGGAGTCGTGCGGCGCGCGCTCGCCTGAAGCTCCGCGAGCTCGCGTTTCGGCGTGCCATCAGGCCGAGCAGCGAAGAAAGCCCCCCGGGGCGCGAAATAGCTGAACGAACTCGAGTGGTTTCGTGCGAAATTGCGCAAGGAGCGGGGGCCAGGGGAGACGCCCCGGGCTCGCAACGTGAGATCGGTGAGCAAGGGATGATGGCGAACCACGTCCAAGACGATGTGAACTCACGGGTGACACCTGAAGCGGGCGCGCTTCGAGTCGGCGCACGCCGCTGGCTGAGTCTGTACTGGCGCATCACGCTGCTGTGCCTGCCGATGCTGCTCGGCGTCGGCTGCCCTTGCGTGCGCAACACGGTCAACGCGAGTCCGAACCTGCGCTGGTGGCTGTTCTCGAACTTCGGGGCGAACCAGATGTGCCCCGAGATGCTCAAGCGGGGGGCGTCGCTGAAGTTGTCTCCCGAGGGCAACGTGATCGGGCGCTTCTTCCCCACCACCTGCAACTACAACGTCGACGACCAGAACAAGACGCTGACCATCCACTTCGGAGGCACTGGTTACGCCTGGACCCCCGTCGCCGGGCGGATCGGATTCAGCGTCGAGGCGTCGGTCGAGTACCGTCCGGACTTCTTCATGGCCGAGGACGCGGTGTATGTGTGGGCGAGAACCAACCGCATCGTCTACGGCCCGAACTTCCAGGTCGGAGCCATCGAGAACAAGTTCGTCGATATCGCCAACAAGACCCCCGTGGGTTACCTGGCCAGTACCTTCGGCAGCCAGGTCGTGCAGAGTCAGCTCTCCAGCGGCTTCACCGTCGTGCACACCGACGAGGGCGACGACTTCGCGCTGGGGATTCTGCAGCCTCCCGCCCGACCGAAGAAGCCCTTCGACACCACCGAGGGTGATCGCTACGTCTTCGCGAACGAAACGACCGAGATCCGGAATAACCAGGTGGATTTCTTGGGGCCGTTCGAGGTCGCGGACTCTGATCAGGCGATCTTCCTGCGCATGAAGCTCACGGGCCAGCCCGTCGACGTGATGATCTACCCCCGCGGCGTGGGAGATCTGTGGCGTGACGGGATGCAGCGCGGCACCGAAGCGCCACCCGCACAGGCTCCGATCGTGAGCTTCGTGCTGCAGCCAAACGTGGAGTTTCGCCAGAAATTCAAGCTGCCTCAGGGACACTACTACGTCGTGATCGACAACTCGAACCGAGTCGGCGCGGTGAGCCCACCCTGGAACCCCTTGGGGATGGTGGGAGGCAACACGGCCATCGTGTCGTACACCTCCGAACTGGGTGAGGACGACGACGACTTCTGAGGGCAGCGTCGCGCGCTGACCCTGCGTGTCCCTGCGTTCGGCTAGCGCTGACCTTCGCGCGGCTCAGGGCTCCGCTGCCTCACTCACGATGATGCTCTGGATCACCCAGGCACCTGCGTCTTGCCGTAGCTCGAAATGCACCGTGCGCTCGTCCTTGCGCACCTGCCCGCCACGCTCCACCGCATCCAGGTGCCCCACGCAGTCTGCCTTGGCCCCGACATTTCCCACCTCGATGTCGCAGTTCGAGAACTCAACAGTAGCCGCGCGGAAATACTGACCGGTCTGAACCGCGACCTCGGCGAGGGACGTGCGCCCCCGTTTCAGGCTCGTCAACTCGGGCACGCTGACGCGGATGTCGCTGTCCACGATCTCCTTGAATTCACCCTTCACGAACCCCAGGCGGGCGAGGGGGTTGGTCTGTTCCGCGTCGATGGATATGGCGCGAGCGAAGCGACTCAGCACGCCCCGCACACGCTCCTCATCCGACTCGTCGGTGAAGAAGGCGTAGCCGATCAGTCCGATACCCAGAGCACCGGCGACCAATGCGAGCAGGCGGCGACGTTCCACGCAGCGCTTGGCGTCAGGTGCGCCCGAGCTTCACGCGCCAGTCGACGGGAAGATCGAGGAAACCCTCGAGGCACAGGAAGTCGTAGAGCGCGTCACAGATCACCTCGCAGGTCTCGCTGAAGACGTGTGGGTCGGTGAAGAACTTGATCGTCTCGTCCCGGATCTCGTCGTCCGTCCTCTCGAGGCGCGCCATCAGAGCGTCTCCACAGAAGTTGACCATCTGCTGCACGAACAGGCGCTCCCACTCTGCGCGGAAATAGGGGAATCGGTCGGCGTGCACCTTGTAGCTGACGCTGTTCGGCTGGCGCGAGGTCTCCGCCGCACGAATGGTCACCTTCGCCATCTGTTCCACTCGAGGCGGCAAGTGCTCGCGGAAGAAGTCGATCAGCACCGCCGTGTAGTCGCCCATCACCCGCTTCATCTCGGGGGATCGCCGAGACAGGAAGCCGACCTGGAGATCACGCTCCATCTTCGAGAGCAGGTCGAAGGTGAGCTGCTTGATGTCGTCGTCGACGTACTCGAAGCCCTCGAGCTCTGCGTGGATCCGGTTCTTGTAGCGCGACAGCACGTAGTAGACGCCCTGCTCGGCGTGGTAGATGGTCTTTTCCTTGTCGCCACGCGTCTTCTCGTGGAGCTCGCTCTCGAAGAACAGCTTCGCCACGCGACGCCCGATGGTGTTCAGGTTCTGCGTCACCAGGCTGCTCTGCTCGTCCTTGGTGAACACGCGCTGGAGCAACCTGGCGAGCAGTTCGATCTGCTCCCGCTCGATTTCGTCGGGTGCTTCGCGTTCGTCGGGATCGCTCTCTACGGCGGCCTGCATCGCCTTCAGCTGTGCCACCACCTGAGCGGTCACGGCGTCGAGCTCCGGGCTGGTCTCGAGGTCGCCCTTGTAGTGGATGATGCGGGCCTGGACTTGCTCGTTACGTAAGCCGAGCGCCTGGAGCGTGAGCTGCTCCTTGGCGGATTCACTCAGTGGTCCCGGCGCGGACGCAGGCGGCAGCGGATGGGCCCCGGAGGCTTCGTTGGCCTGGCGCGGCGGCTTGGGCGGTGGCTTGGGCGGTGGCGCGGGACGACTCACAGTGGCCTCAGGATAGCCGGAACCGTGCCCATCCGAGCAGAATTGTGTGGATCTCTGTAGACTCCTCCGTCGACTTCAAACGTCGCATGCTGGCAGAACGCGTCGCAGCTCCCTCGAGGGGGCGCGACTGGTTGGGGCGAGGGGAAGGCTCGAGCCCCGGTCATTTCGAGCAAGATGCACAAGCAAGAACCTGAGTGGCCAAGGCGCGAGCGCGGTCCGGGCAGGTCTTAGAGGAGGACTACTCAACATGGCTTCGATTCAACGCCGTCACGGATTTCTGGGGAAGCTGACCCCTGGAGCAAAGCGGACGGCACTCCTTGGGGGAGTGTGGCAAAGCAGCCTGCTGACCCTGGCGCTGGGGTTTGGTGCGCTTGGCAGCAGCGGCTGCGCCGCCACCGCCAACGTGACGACCGACCAGCTCCCCTTGTCGCGGGTCGTGGTCTACCGCAACGGCGTTGGCTACTTCGAGCGAGCTGGAGAGGTGGAGAGCGACGAGGTCCGCTTCAAGATGAAGCAGCGCATGGTGGGCGACTTCCTCGCCACCCTGGCCATCGTCGAGCACGGAGGCAGCTCGGTCCGCTCGGCGTCGTTCCCACTCGAGATCGAGGAGGACGAGGAGACGCCGCCGGGCGATCCGAGGCTCTACTCGATGCTCAAGCCGCTTCCACCAGAGCCGCAGCCCTCCAAGACGGCCAAGGATCTGAAGGATGTGGTCCTGCACCTCGATGGCCAGCGGCACTCCCTCGCGGTGGGCTACGTCGCGGAAACACCGGTGTGGCGCCCCAGCTATCGGCTGGTCGTGCAAGAGGACGGCAGCGCCGATCTCCAGGCCTGGGGCATCGTGCAGAACCTGTCCGGCGAAGACTGGTCTCAGATCAAGCTGGTCTTGGTCGCCGGTGCGCCGCTGGCGTTCGAGTCGACCCTGGGGGATCCCGTGGTCCCCCCGCGCCCCGTGGTCACGGACCAAGGCGAGGTGATCGCAGCGGTCCCAGAAGGCCTGACCACGCTTTCCACGGAGGCGCCGCCTCCGCCTCCCGAGGCCGAGCCCATGCCGGTAGAAGAGAAGGCGGAGGCTGAGGGCTACGGCTACGACTTCGACGACGAAGCCGCGGACGCGCCCGGTGGGATGGGACTACGGGGCTCGGGCGTCGGTGGCGGCGGGAGGGCGGCACCAGCACGAAAACCGTCTTCGAGCTCGGCGCCAGCTGGCGCGACCGCGGCCTCGGGCAAGAAGGACAAGGCCAAGGTGAGCGTGGCCGACCGTCGCCGGATTGCCCTGGAGGAGGCGCAGCGCCAGGGCCTGAGCGCGCCGCGCAACGTCAGCGCCCTCGCGGCCGTGGCGGTCGACAGCGGCACCACGCGCTACGCGATTCCGAATGCCGTCACGGTGCCCAACGAGAGCGCGACGATGGTGTTGCTGGTGGCAAAGAAGGTGCGGGGAGAGGCGATGTTCCTCTTCTCTCCCGACGGCGGGGTTCCGGAGTCCAGCTCGCATCCTTTCCGTGTGGCAAGATTCTCGAACGACACCAAGGGTCTGCTGGAGCGCGGCCCCATCGCCGTCTTCCAGCAGGGCTCGTTCCTGGGTCAGGGCATGGTCGAGCCACTCCCCCCCAAGGCTTCGGCGACGGTGCCATTCGCGCTGGAGCGCAGTCTGTTGATCGACTCGGACCTCAAGGTCGATCGGCGCCACTCCCGCCTCTACAAGATCGAGAACGGCCAGATCATGATCGAGCGCGACGTGGTCTACGAGACGACCTACAACGTCAAGAACGGCGGTGGTGAGGCCGCGAAGGTGCTGATCAAGCACCCGCGACGAAGCAGCAGCACGCTCTTCGAGCCGCCAAAGGGCACCGAGGACAACATGGACCACGCCCTGGTGCCCTTCAATGTCAAGGGACACAGCAATGGCAAGCTGCTCGTGGAGGAGCGTCAGCCCTCTCAGGAGTGGACCAGCTGGACCAGTGACCTGGCCAGAGAAGCCATCGAGGCGTTCCTGAAGGATCCCCCCAAGGACATCGATCGCGACCGGGTGGAGCGGCTACGCAAGGCCTGGGAGCTACGAGACAAGCTGAAGAAGCTCGAGGACGAGCAGAACAAGCTGTCGATCGAGCGCAATGAGCTGGAGCGCTTCGCGCGGGAAGACCGCCTCAAGCTGAAGAGCCTCGAGAAGAACCGCTTCGCCGATGACCTGAAGCGCACGCTGACGAAGCGCCTGGCGGACAACACCAAGCGCATGGAGCAGATCGAGAAGCGACTCGTCGAAGTCAGCCTCGCCCTGGAGGAACAGCGGATCCGCTTCGCGGACTCGCTGCGCGGGCTACGCATCATCTTGTCCCGACCGCAGGACAAGTAGAGGGCACTCGTCGACGCAACGAAGCCCGGTTCCACGCGGAACCGGGCTTCGTTCGTTGGAGCCCCGTCGCCGACATCGGCGCGGGGCGCCCCGCGGCTACTTGACGAGTTTCTCCAGCTCGCCGTTCTCGAACATCTGACTCACGATGTCGCAGCCTCCCACGAACTGTCCCTTCACGTACAGCTGGGGGAAGGTGGGCCACTCGCTGAACTCCTTCATGCCGTCACGCAGGCCCTGGTCGGCGAGGATGTTCACGTCCTTGAACGAGACATCGAGGCGCTTGAGGATGTCGACGACGCGCGCCGAGAATCCGCACTGCGGGAACAGCCGACTGCCTTTCATGAACAGCACGACCGGGTTGTCGTCGATGGTGTGTTGGATCTGGTCGCGAAGTGCTTGTTCCATTTCATTCTCCACCGGCGCGCGCCGCGCCTTGATCGCAGCGGGAGAGACCCCGCATAGCCTGGATGGGAGCACGCCCCGAGCAGGGGCGGCCGAGGTTCAAATCGCCTCCGACGGCGCCAGCGCCTCGAAGGACAGGGCATGGATCGGCCCGTGCATGGCCTCACCGAGCGCTGCGTACACCATGCGGTGACGGGCGAGGGGGGCCTGGCCCGTGAAGCGTCCACTGACGATGCGCAGCTGGTAGTGGTCCTGGGTGCCGGTCAGGTCGGTGATCTGCAGCTTCGCGTCGGGAAACGACGCGAGCAGCCGCTGTTCGAGTTCAGTGGGCGCTAGCATGCAGGGTTCACATGGCCTAAGGCCCTGCCGTGGTCAACCCCAGGGCTCAGCGCGCTCCGATCTCCAGTAGCCGGGCGATCTCTCGGCTGGCGCGCGAAGCGCGGTTCGCGTCCTTGTAGGGGAAGGTGATGCGTGATGGTCCCTCCGCCGGGCCGGCGATCATTCCGCCCTGTGCGCCCAGCCAGCGACCGATCTCCTCGCGGCCGGTACCGACGCTTGCGCGTCGGATCCCTTCGAACAGGCGCGGTCGTTCGGGGACCGCCGCGTCGACCAGCGCCGCCGTGGAGACGTGGGGGGAGTCGGCATAGGTGCCCATGAAATAGATCAGCGAGGCCACGGCCTCGCCCGGGCTGGGGCCAAGGAACCAACTGCCGACGTGGTGGTTCGTGTCACGGCGGCAGCGCGCATACAGCGCGCCATGGCTAGCTCCCACGCGCTGGGCCAAGGCGTTGGCCAGCATCAAGTACTGGATCCGCTGCTTCTCCTCGAAGTACGGGTTGATGTAAGCGCCGAGAAAGGTCAGTACCAGTGAGCGCTGCGGTTCTATCCCCGAGGCAACGAACTCGGATTCCTCCACCTGGACGTGGGTGCCCAGCCCAGTCAGCATGCTCAGGGCCGGCGCCTGGGGCCAGATCACGTGCGGCTGCGGGTCGTTCGCCTCGATGAACTCTCCGTAGATCTTCGGCGTCAGCGCGCTCTCACCCCCGCGCTGCAAGACCAGCTCGACCACCCAGCCTTCGATGTCCAGGGGCCCCACCGTGGCCCCTCGCATGACCCGAGAGCGCGTGCGTTGACAGACTTGCTCTGCGCGCTCTTCTCGATCGAGTTCGCTCGCGGTGGACTCCGCCGAAGCCGAGGTTCGCGCGGTCGCTGGCACTCGCTCGGCGGGACGCGTCAGCCACCAGCCCCCAGCGGCTCCCAGCACCAAGAACCCCAAGAGCGGGACCACCCAGCCCGGGAGGTGCCGCAGCCTGGGCGGCCGGGTCGGCGGAAGCGAGCTGCGGCGCACGGCAACGAGTTTCCGCGCGGTATCGAGGCAGCGCCGGGAGCGGTCCTCCTGGCTGAGCTCGGCCCAACGCTCCAGGAGATCGCCGAGGGGAACCTCGGCGAGCGGGCCATGACCCATGAGGCGCGCGCTGTGTTCGTCGACGACCACCTCGCCCGCGACGCCGAAGCGCGTGATGCACTCGGCGATCTGCGTGGTGATCTCCTCGAGGTGGTGGCTCGTGTGACCCGTCACTGGTCGCCACAGCATAGCCAATTGCGGGCTCTGCGCCCGCAGTTGATGAGTTCGCGTCTTCGCGCCACTTCTGGCCGGCGAGAGTGTGGCGCGGGCTTGCGCTCGGAGGCAGGACTCACTAACCAGGCCTCGCGTGGGGTGCAGCTCCGGCAGCCCACCCAGTGAGGAACCTTGTCACGACCCCTGATCCTGCTCGCCAATGACGACGGCTTTCGCGCGGAGGGACTGCAGGCTCTGCGCGGCGCGCTGAGCAGCTTCGCCGAAGTGATCGTCTGTGCCCCAGCTTCCGAACAAAGCGCCAAGAGTCACTCCCTGACTCTCCACAGACCCCTGCGCCTCATCCAGCACGAACCCGGGGTGTTCTCGGTCGATGGCACACCTGCGGACTCGGTGTACGTTGCCCTGCACGCCGGAGACCGCGTGGTTCCGCGCCGACCCGATCTGGTCGTGTCTGGCCTGAACCACGGGGTGAACCTGGGCGACGACGTGTTCTACAGCGGGACCGTCGCGGCCGCGCGCGAAGCGGCGCTGAAGGGCCTGCCAGCAATCGCCGTCTCGGCCGACGGGCGCGCCGATCGGGCGAGCGCGGTGAAGGTCTCGACGGACCTCGCGAGGGCGCTGCTCAGCGCCGCGCCGAGGGAGCTGACGTTGCTCAACGTCAACTTCCCGGCCGGCTCCGAGTGGAACATCGCCGCCACTCGCCTCGGCACGCGCCGCTACCTCGACGCCGTCGAGTTCCGGCACGATCCCAGAGGCAAGGAGTATCTCTGGATCGGGGGCTCGGGTGTCGAACACAACACGCTGGCCGGCTCGGACACCGAGGCCTTCGATCGGGGCGAAGTGGGCGTTACGCCGCTGGTCCTGGACCTGTGGCACTCCGGTCATCAAGAGCTGGCGGAGCAGGTCGTGGCCGAAGCCACGCGCTGACTGGGCTCACCCCCGAACCCAGCATCCACCCCACGCGGGCCGATCGGTCCCCTGGCGACCAAGCGGGTGCCAGCTCTTCTGGCTGCCAACGAATGGTGGTACTCCTCTCGACCATGGCGACCCGCAAGCGTGGCTCGAAGTCAGCACCGGCAGCGATGCCGGCCCGTCGTTCTCCCACTCCCCGAGGCGTGGACAAGGCCCCGGCGAAGAAGAGCAAGGCGACCAAGGAAAGCACCGCGCGGAAGCGCAATACGGAGGGCTCCACCCACCGCGTCGCGCGGACCACGGCGCGCAGCGACAGCCCGCTGGCGGAGGTGGTGAACCTCGACCCCATCGCCTACGTACGCGCGCTGATCCGAGACATCCCTGACTTTCCCCAGCCGGGGATCCTGTTCAAGGACATCACGCCGCTGTTGGCAGATCCGAAGGGCTTTCACATCGTGCTCGACGCGCTGGCCCACCGCTTCACGGGGGAACACGTCGACGCGGTGGTGGGCATCGAGTCCCGCGGGTTCATCTTTGGCGCCGCGCTCGCGGCGCGCCTCAACACCAGCTTCGTGCCCGTGCGCAAGCCTGGGAAGCTCCCATACCGCACGGATAAGGTGGCGTACTCGCTGGAGTACGGGGAGGCGGAGTTGGAGATGCATCGCGACTCGCTGGCCGAGGACGCGAGTGTCGTCGTGGTCGATGATCTGCTGGCGACCGGGGGCACCGCAGCCGCAGCCGCAGAGCTGGTACATCGCCAGGGCGCGTACGTCTCGGCGTTTGCCTTCGTCATCGAGCTGGACGACCTCGCGGGCCGCGATCGTCTGCTTCCGCACCCCGTGGTCAGCGTACTCCACTACTAAACCCCATGAAGGTGGGGGTTTTCGGCTCGACCCGGAAGAGCGAGCGCGGAAATGCCCTGTTCCGCCCGGACTGGCCTGCTCCCATCGCGCAGGGTTATGCTGAGTCGATGCGCACTACTTGGAGCCGATTCGCTGGCGCTGCTTTCGTCAGCCTGACCTTGGCCGTTGCTTGTTCGGGTGGAGACGACGGTGACACCTCCGGCGGAGGCACGGCCGGGGTCGGCGACCCGTGTAGCGGTGACGAGTGCCGCCGGGGGCTCGCCTGTAGTCCAGGCGGCGTGTGCCAACCGGCGGGAACCATCTCCTTTGGCTCCCCGTGCACCATCAGTGGCGAGTGCAAGCAAGAGCTGCAGTGCGTCGACGGCCGCTGCATCAACGCGGGTGAGGGGCAAGCCGGGGACGCTTGCCTCGCGGATTCAGATTGCGTGCACGGCATGCGCTGCGGGATCGTCGGCTTCGGCGCGCAGTGCATCCCCGAGGGGAACACCGACCTCGGAGGCAGCTGTGCGACGCCGACCAGCTGCTTCAGCGGGCTGACCTGCGTGGGTGGTGAGTGCCAGAAGACCCCCGCCGGCGGGTCGAGTCTCGGCGCGGCTGAGTTCCCGGGTGTGACCTGCGCTCCGATCTCGGCTGGCACGGTGCGGGCATTCTTCGAGGTGCCAGGGGTGAGTGATCCGCCGGGCCAGGCGGGAGACTTCTTCAGGCTGCCGTTTCCGAACGACCTGCTGTTCGAGGACGGCAAGCTGAACCTGAAGGGCTTCCCCACGCCTGGGGCCGCGCTGCTCGGCTACGATCCCGTCAAGATCTACGTCGATGCCCTGAGCGAGAGCGCGACGGGGTGGGGCACGTACCCAGCCGTGATCTTCCGCTTCTCGGGTCACATCGACTTCGACTCGTTCCAGTTCGTTGAAGGCGGCAAGAAGCCGGTGCAGTGGGTCGACATCACCCCCGGAGACGACTTCGGTCGCACCTCGGGCCTGCGCTGGGTGGCGAACGAAGCTGGCGGAAAATACGTCTGCTCCGACTACTTCGCGGTGCAGCGACCTCAGGGGTCACCCATGCTGCCGGGGCACAGCTACGCAGTGTTCCTCACCACCGACGGCACCGACAAGTCCGGCAATGCCATCGAGCGCGCACCCCAGTTCGAGGCCCTGCTGGCCGACGCCGCGCCGGGCGATCCGGTGCTCGCGAGCGCCCACGCGAAGTACGCCGGCTTTCGCAGTTACCTCGCGGATCAGGGGATCGATCCGGCAACCATTCTCAACGCCACCGTGATCACCACCGAGGACGTGCGCGCCCCGATGCGCGAGGTCGCCGAGGCGGTCGCCGCCGCGCCGGTCCCCAGCGCGAGCGGCTGGGTGCGCTGCGACGCGGGCGTACAGTCTCCCTGTCCCGATGCGGAGAACGACCGCGGCTGTCAGGCAGAGGGCGGCGATTTCGCGGAGTACCACGCCCTCATAGAGCTACCCATCTTCCAGACCGGCGAGCCCCCGTACCTGACGTCCGGCGGAGGCATCCAGACCAGCGTCCAGCGCTCGGAGTCGGTGTGCCTCTCGATGACCGTGCCCAAGGGCGCGAGCATGCCCACCGACGGCTGGCCAGCCGTGATCTTCGCGCACGGTACCGGCGGCAGCTTCCGCTCTCATGTGCGCGACGAGGTGGCGGGTGCGCTCGCCAAGGCGACCACTCCGTTCGTCGTGATCGGAATCGACCAGGTCCAGCACGGACCGCGTCGCGGTACGTCCACCGAGAGCCCGAACAACCTGTTCTTCAACTTTGGCAACCCCGCAGCCGCCCGCGGGAACCCGATCCAGGGTGCAGCGGATCAGCTGTCCCTGGCGCGCTTCGCGTCAGCGCTCGACCTGACCGCCGGCGATACCGGCAGCGACGCCGTGAAGGTGGACCCGCTGAGAGTCGTCTTCTTCGGGCACTCGCAGGGGGCGACCGAAGGCAGCTTGGCGGTGCCATACGCGCCCGAGTTCCGTGCCGCAGTGCTCTCGGGGAACGGCGCCAGCTTGAAGGACTCCCTGCTCACGAAGACCGAGCCGGTGAACATCAAGGCCGCGGTGCCGCTGGTGCTCGGCGACTTCTCCGCGAACCTCGAGCTCGTCGGCGGAACGAACCACCCGGCCCTCACGCTGCTGCAACAGTGGATCGATCCGGCAGATCCGCTGAACTTCGCTGGTCTCTGGCGGGCGCCGGAGACCGACATGGTGCAGAAGAGCGTGTTCCAGACGTACGGGCTCGGAGACAACTTCAGCACGCCCGTGACCCTGGCGACCTACATCCAGGCTGGGCGCCTCGACCTGGCCAAGGCGGACTCGAGCGCGAACCCGCCAGACCCGATCAGCGGCGTGGACCCCCAGAGCGGCGCGGTCAGCGGAAACCTGGGGTCAGACACGGAGACGCTCACGCTCGGAGCACGCCAGTACGGTCCGCCCGGGGACAGTGATGGTCACTTCGTGGTCTTCGATGTCCCGGCAGCCAACGCGGACATGGTGAGGTTCCTGGTCGCCGCTGCGCAGGGCATGACTCCCAGCGTCGGGCAGTAGTCGTGGCCCCACGGCCAGCATCAGCGCAACCAGTCCCACGGGCGGCTCTGGCCGACTACTCCGGGCGAGAGACAGGGAAGGGGACGACCGCGTCGAGGTCCGCCTCGTCGAGCGCCAGCATCAGCAGACGATCCAGGCCCAGCGCGTTCCCCCCGGCCGGAGGCATGCCCTCCTCCAGTGCCGCGAGGAACTGCTCGTCCAAGGGGTAGACTGGCATGCCTCGCGCTGCCCGCTGCGAGGTGGCCTGCAGATATCGCCGACGCTGCTCCGGGGCGTCATTGAGCTCGCCGAAGCCATTGCACAGCTCGACGCCAGCCCAGTACAGCTCGAAGCGTTCAGCGGTCTCTGGATCCGCGGGATCGGGCCGCGCCAGCGATGCCTGGCTGATGGGATAGCCGTGGAGGAACACCGGGCGTCCGAGCGCGGCGAGCGCAGGCTCCACGCGGTCGACCAGCAGGTCGAAGTAGCGGTCCTCGTCTTGCCGCGCAAGGCGAGGGAGATCTTCCACGCCGGCGAAACGCCGAAAGGCATCGCGCACGCTGATGCGCAGGAAGGGCCGCGAGAGATCGTAGCGCCGTCCGCGATAGCGGACGCCATCGAGCGCTGGCTCCAGCCCTACCAGTCGGTGGACTTGCTCGACCACGCCGACGATCAGCGCCTCGGTGTCCTCCATCACCTCGGCCATGCCGGCGTAGGCTCGGTACCACTCGAGGAGCAAGAACTCGGGCTGGTGCAGCGGACCGAGCTCTTCGGCCCGCGACGCGTGGGCGATCTGATAGATGCGGGGCAACCCAGCCACCAGCAGCCGCTTCATGTGGTGCTCCGGGGAGGTGATCAGCCAGCCCTCATGGGCGAGGAGCGCGTCGACGTGTAGATCGAGGCCAGGCGCCGGAACGCGCACTGGAGTGTCGACCTCCACGAAGCCCTGGTCGTCGAAATGACGCCGAATGAACCGCTGAGCGAGCGCCCGGGCGCGCATGCGGCGCCCGAGCCGGCGCGCGTGTTCGCCGCCAGCGCTCAGTGTTCTGAGTTTCCCCGCGGCAATGCGTCTCAGCGCACCGACGCGGGGATTGCCAGCTTCCAGGCCGGTGATCTGCGCGGCCACGAGATCGCCGGGGCAGGCGGCACCTGGCACCTCGAGCGCTGGCTCACACAGGCATACCAGGCGGGTATCCGCGTCCTCGAGCACGAGTCGACCTGGGTCGATCTCGGTCAGTCGACCGCGCACCTCACCCCCAACCTCCAATGCGGCGGACGCGAGCGCCCGGACGGCGTCGCAAACGTCGAGCACCTTCGAAGAGGCCGCGTCGTCGCTCACCAGAGCTCCCCGAGCCTAGCCGCCGCTGAACGCGCGGGCCGCGAAAGCGGCGATCTGGTGGCCCATCCAAGGACCGGCGAGCGCGAGCACCACGGCGACCACCAGCAGGCGCGGTAGATGCGCCAGGGTGATGTCTTGGACTTGCGTCGCGGCCTGGAAGATCGCCACGAAGAGACCAGCGAGCGCGGCCGCGCCGATCACGGGCAGAGACACCGCGATGCTCAGCAGCAGCGCTTCCTGAGCCTGTGCCATCAGATCGCCGACGGGCACCGCTAGTTGCTCCCTGCGCTTCCGCCGGTGGTCCCTGCGCTTCCGCCGGTGGTCCCCGCGCTTCCGCCGGTGGTCCCCGCGCTTCCGCCAGTGGTCCCCGCGCTGCCGCCGGTGGTCCCCGCGCTGCCGCCGGTGGCTCCCGCGCTGCCGCCGGTGGCTCCCGCGCTGCCGCCGGTGGCTCCCGCGCCTCCAGCAGCACCCCCGCCAGCGTTCAATGAGCCACCGCTGGAGTACTCCGAGCCGACGCCCGCGTCCGTGGTCAACCCTTCAGTCGCAGGCCGACAGCCCGACTCTTCGGGTGTGTTTCCCTGCGGAGGACAGCAGACGTCGTGATCCGCCTGGACGTCCACGCCGGCCGTACACACCAGGCCGCTCTGGCAGTCGCTGTTGCTCTTGGCGCGATCGCAAGCTTCACCTTCTGCCGCCGCGCTGGAACAGCGCAGCAGAGCGAGCCCTAGCAGGCCCACCCAGAAGGCCCGAGCTCTCACGTCCCGGTCCCTGCGGTCCCGCCAGTGCCGCCGGACGTGCCACCAGCGCCGCCGCTGGATCCGCCGCTCCCGCCGCTGGATCCGCCGCTCCCGCCGCTCCCGCTGCCCGAAGCGCCGCCGTTCCCAGAAGCGCCCCCGTTGCCGCCGCTGGTCCCGCCGCTCCCCGCGTTCCCGGTGCCCGAGCTGCCGCCGTTCGAGCTGCCGCCCGTGTTGCTCGTCCCAGCGCTGCCGCCGTTGGAGCCGATGCTCGACTTCGGCGCGCAGCGATCGTCGCTATACGACTGGCCCTCTGGGGGACAGCAGCGATCGGTGCTGTTGTCGTTGAGCGTGTTCGCAGCGGTGCAAACCAGACCGGCCTCGCAGTCGCCGGTCTCCCCGCTCAAGAGGAGGTCGCAGCGTTCGCCTTCGCCCTGCTTGGCGCAGGCAACGAACACAAAGCCAATGAATCCCAGAATAAGGGCGTGTCTCACGCGCATGGCGGTGGTTGTGTTAGCAGCCTGGCAGGGGCCTTGTCACGCTTCTGCGCGCGCCCGGCAGGTGGTTCCTGCTCAGTTCTCTGCCTGGGGCCCTTGGCGGCGTTCCTTGGCTTCCACCGCCTCGGCGAACAGCCGCACGTACTCGAACCCGCTGCCAAAGCTGAACACCAGGGAGATGTAGACCAGCCAGCGCCCGACTGGCACCAGGTCGACCACGCCGAGGTCATAGATCCCGATGTCGAGGTGATAGGGATAGCCGATCACCAGGCACAGGATCCCCACCATCTGCAGCGCAGTCTTGCTCTTTCCGCCACCCCCGGCCGCGATCACCACGCCTTCGCTGCTGGCGATGGACCGCAGCCCGGTGATGCTGATTTCACGGGCCAACAGCAGGATCACCACCCAGTCGGAGATGCGTCCCATGGGCACCATCCAGATCAGCGTGGCCATGACCAGCAGCTTGTCCGCGAGCGGATCCAGGAACTTGCCGAGCACGCTCACCACCCCCAGCTTGCGCGCCAGGTAGCCGTCCAGCAGGTCGGTGATCGCCGCCGCGGCGTACACCAGGGCCGCGGTCACGCAGTCTTGTGGGGTCCCCCGGTCGAGCAACCAGAGCACCACAGGGATGATGGCGATGCGCCCAAAGGTGAGCAAATTCGGCAGGTTGACTGCGTCTTCCCGGAGCGACTTCCGGCGCGCCTTGCGCTGCTCCGGATCGACTTTCGGCCGCTTGCCCGGCTGGGCTTGGGGGGGAGAATCGCTC
>JAGQIY010000693.1 GCA_020430865.1 Myxococcales bacterium | reverse complement strand
GTTGTCACCGCTGCCGGTGCGATCCAGGTCACGCAGGATTCCCGCGAGGTCTCCGGAACCGAAGACGGCCGTGGCGCCGCCCAGGGCGAAACGCAGCTCGCCGAACGCCTTCTCGTCGGTGCTCGCGCCGCCACCATCGACGTTGATCTCTGGCTGATTACGCTTGCCGGTGCGCCAGTCGTGGCGGTGCTCCCAGCGCAGCGCTGGATCGACGTTGTGATCCGAGGCCACCCATGGGCTGCCGTTCATCCAGCCCACGTGGTCGTGGGCGTTGATCAACCCGGGGGAAACGGTTGCCTCCGGGCAGATGATCTTCGTGGCGTCCGCGGCGGAGTCCACACAGTCACAGCCTACGCAGCTGATGTTGCCGGAGTCGTCGTAGAGCACGCCGCCACCCTCGAAGACCTCGCCTGGGACGAGCACGTCGCCCACGACCAGCGTGCTGCTTCCGCTGCCGCTCTCCACGGCGCACACGTTCGCGCCGGGGTCCGTGCCTGGCGAGGGCGTGTTGGTGCAAGTCGTAATCTTCAGCGTGTCGGGGTTGCCGCCGGTTCCACCGGTGCCGCCTCCGCCAGTGCCCGCGCTGCCGCCGACTGCGCCGCTACCGCCCGTCCCAGCGGTGCCGCCAACGCCGCCGGTGCCGCCCTTGCCGCCTGAGCCGCCGTTGTCATCGGAGCCACAGCCGACGGTGGCCAGCGCGAGCAGGCCAGCGGCGACGGACGCCTGTATCAAGAAAGATCGCATGTCGAATCCTCGTTGTTGGTTGCGCTGTCCAGACTTCCTCGGTCGTCCAGGGCCGCGGTTTCGCGGTCATCGGCAACGGGTGAACCGTCAGGCGAAGGGTGCCTGAACGGCTCTGCCGAACTCACCGCGCCAGTCGACGCGATGGGGGACACGAGGCCGTTGCCCAGCAGGCGGCGAGCGTCGTTCCCGTGGAACAATCCAGCAAACGCAGAGAGGCGGGGAGCATGATGTATGCTGGAGCGCCATTCAAGCGATCGCGAGCCGGCTCGGCGTAATGTTCGCGGCCCGTCACGCCTGCGCACGCCGGGTCTCGCTGCCGAGCTGCAACTCCGCGGCTTCCCGAGGTTTTGTCTCAGTCGCTGAGCAAGGGCGGTGTGGCGGCGTTTCGCGCGCGCGTCACACGACACGGCCGTTGCTCGTCGTCAGTAGCGTCGACCGGGAGGTGCGCCCTTGAGACTCACCCCACCGCTGACCGGCTTGGTCGGGATTTCGTCGCTCAGCTTCTTCAGTAGCGCTTGCATGCGTTCGAGTTGCTCGGGGTTGCTCTTGGATAGCTCGCGCTCCTCGCCTGGGTCTTCGGCGAGATGGAAAAGCTGAAAGCGCCTGTCGTCGCCGAAGCTTATCAGCTTCCAACCCGAGTCGATCACCGCTCGCCTGCGGTCTTGCAGGTCGTCACGCGGCAGATCGACGACCACCGGCCGCGCGGGTTGCTCGCCACCGAACAGCTCCTCGACCAGGCTCACGCCACGAAACGCCGGCTCCGCCCTCACCCCCATCAAGTCTGCGATGGTCGGCGCCAGATCGATGTGACCTCGCGCGACGCTCAGCTTTCGAGGCTTTACCCCGGGGATACGAAACAAGAACGGCACTCGCACCAGCGACTCCCATAGCTCGTAGGCGTGCCGGAAGTGGTTGTGCTCGCCGAAACCCTCGCCGTGGTCTGCGGTGACGATCACGACCGTCTGCTTGGACCAGGGCTGCTCATCGATGAAGTCGAGCACCTGACCGACCCAGCGATCGGTCCAGCGGACCTCGCCGTCGTAGAGATCGCGGGGCTTGTTCCCGAACGTCGACTCCTCCTTGTGGCGTTCGTAGGTGTGGTGCGGGTCGAGGAAATGAAAGACGCCGAAGAAGCGCTTCCCGTCGGGCAAGGCGACGTTCTTCGGGTCGGCGAGCATCTGCTTGGCGAGCTTGGCCAGTCGCTCGTCGGTCACCGACTTCACCGCTTGTAGATCGATGTGGCCTTCGATCATGCGGTAGTCATCTACGCCCTCGGCAGGTCCCATGTTCAGGCGCGGCTGAAAGTAGCCGTGGACGTGACCTGCAAGGGTGCGATGGCCCTTCTTCTGGATCCGTTCCGCGAGGAAAAGGTTCTCGGGGGACCATTTGGTGAAGAAGTAGCCGTCGCGCTCGAGCTCGCTCGGGTAGCCTCCGATCAAGCTGGGCGGGATCGATTTGGCCGTGTAGCTGGACAGCGAGTAGGCGTTCTCGTACCACACGGCGCTCTTGGCGAACCTGGTCAGGTTCGGGGCTATGTCCCGCGGGTAGCCGCTCCAGGGCATGTCGGCCCGCAAGCTGTCGACGTAGATCAAGACCACGTTGTAGGGACGGGCTGGCGTCGGGCTCTCGGGGGTGAGGCGCGCTGCGGATGCGCTGGGCGCAGGCGTGACGGCGCTGCTCAGCGTTTCTGCGTGGACATTCGATGAGGCGCTGGTGGGTGCTTGCTTCTCCTCGCAGCCAAGCAACGAGAGCGCGAGCGCCGCGCTGGAGTGCAGCGCGCCCGCCCGAAGACGAACCGAGAGACTTGGACGTTGCATGGTTTCAGGGGATGAAGAGCCGACGCTGGATGGCCACCTTGGTGGCTTCCGCCTTGGAGCTGACGTCCAGCTTCCGGTAGATGTTCTTCACGTGGGTGTGCACCGTGCCCCGTCCGATCTGCAGCATGTCGGCGACCTCCCCGTAGCTCGTCCCATGGCATAGGAGCTCGAGGATCTCACGCTCTCGCGGGGTCAGTCCGGTGCGCTCGGCGGCGCTGTCGGGGCGGAAGCTCTCCACCACGCGGCGCGCCACCTCGGGGCTCATCGGTGCGCCGCCGGTTTCCGCATGAAAAATCGATTCGACGAGCTCCTCTGGACTGCTCTCCTTGAGGATGTAGCCACGCGCTCCGGCACGAAGCGCCGAGAAGATGGAGGCTTCGTCGGCCAACACGGTGAACACGAGGCTGACGCAGTTGGGGCGCAGCTCGGTGAGTCGTGCCACGACGTCGGTCCCGTGACCATCGGGCAAGGACAGATCGATGATCGCAACGTCGAGCGGCTGGGTCAGGTCCTCGATGTAGTCCAGCGCCTGGCGAACGGTCTCGCATGCAGCCACCAGATCGAGGTCTGAGTGGGCGGCTACCGCTTCGCAGACACCGAGCCTGATCGGCGCAGTGTCTTCGAGCACCAGGACGGAGGTCACGTTGTTCACGTCGTTCCAAGCGCAAAGCTACCCAAAGAAAACCGGGCAGTCACAGATTGTTGCTCACCACCTCAGACGCTGGGATCTGGCCTGGAATTCGCTTGGATCGAGCGACTGGGGCGGGCGCGCACCTCCACCCACGCCGAGCCGAGACCCTCGCGGCTGAGCAAGGGTGCTCAGCTCGAATTGAGTACCTCGGCGGATAGGCGCGCGCGGTTTCCCTTGGGATTTTCTCGGGATGATCCGCGAGCGGTGGCTGGCCTGGGGAAGTCGGCTTGGGGTGTTGGCTGTGATCGGGGCCGTGGGGGGGTTCGGGCGCGCGCTCGAGCCGGTGCCCGCGGTCGCCGTTCTGGTGGTCGCTGGGCTGGCTGGGCTGTGGGCGCTCGAGCGTCTTCGCGCCTGGGACGTCTCCCGCGCGACGTTGAGCGAGCGCCAGCGTCTGGCGGCAGAACTCCACGACGGAGTGGCAACGCGCCTCGCCGGCCTGAGCTGGGGGGTGAGTGGGTTGCGGCGCGCCGCCCAGCGAGGTCAAGCAACCGCCGAGCGCGCGGCGCAACTGGAGCAGAGCACCAAGGAGCTCGCCCAGGACCTGCGTCGTGTGGTGCTGGAGTTGCGCGAGCACCCCCGCGCGCTTGGTGAATGGAGCCAGGGGCTGCTCGGGCGCTTGCGGGAGCTGGCGACGGCACAAGCAGACGCACGCGGGGTGCCGACCGAGGCCTGTCGGATCCACTTCGCCCTGAGCGGGGACCGCGAGCGGAGCGTGGCAGGCGGACTCTGTCGTGAGCTGGAGCGCATCGTCATCGAGGGGGTCTACAATGCGCTTCGCCACGCCAACTGCGAGAACATCTACGTCAATATCCTCGCGGAAGAAAGTATCGAGATCGAGGTCAGAGACGACGGCTTCGGGATCCTTGGCGTCACCCGCGACGTGCGTGGCCCGAGCCCGTCGGGGGGGCTGAGCAATCTCCAGAATCGCGTCGAAGGGTTGCGCGGTCAGCTGTCCGTGGCGACGGGGAATCGCGGGACCAGCGTGCGCCTGCGAGTGCCCCTCGCGGCGTGAGGGCGGGGCGCTCACTCCGAGCCGAGTCGTTCGCGGTTCTCGATCGCGAACTCCAGCAGTCGATTACTGCCGCGCAACTCGAGCTTCGCGCAGATGTGAGCGCGGTGGTTCTGCACCGTCCTCGGGCTCACGCCGAGCGTCGCCGCGATCTCTCGGCTGGTCTTGTTCAGCGAGAGTTCGCGCAACACGTCCAGCTCGGCGGGAGTGAGCTTCCCCAGTGCGGCTGTGTTTCCTGGTGTAGTTTCCGTGTGGATAAATCTTTCCACCAGGCTCGAACTCAAGTAGCGACGCCCCGCGAGAGCGGCGTCGATGGCCAGCAACAGCTCGTTCGTCGCCGCCTCCTTCAGCAGGAAGACGCTTACACCCAGGCTCTCCGCCTTGCGCACGTAGGTCAGGTCCTCGAACATCGTGAGCAGCACGAAGCGAGTCGTGAGGTCGCGCTCGTTGGCGGCGCTGATCACGCTCAGGCCGTCCATTCCGGGCATGGAAATGTCGAGCACCGCGAGATCGATGTCGTCCGACTCGAGCCGAGCCAACGCGTCATCACCGCGTCGTGTTCGCGCCACGATCTCCAGCTCGGGTCGTTGCCCGAGCAGCCGTTCAAGGCCCTCGAGGATCAGTTCGTGATCGTCTGCCAGGAGCACACGGGTGCGCTTCGGATCCTCCACGGTGCCCGCTAGTCTCGACCGCCGCTCGGCCACTCGCAAGTGGCGGTCATTGCGTCGGTTTGCGCAAGAACGTGATCGCGAGCTGTTCGTTGTCGAACACCACGGCTTCGATGGCGTCCTGACGGTTCAGGCGCGAGATCTGTAGCTTGCCGACCACGGTCTTCACCAGGATGGCCAGGGGACTGAATCGCGCTGTGAGTTCCTTGCGGAACGCGATCGTCTTCTTCTCGAACGCCTCGTCGTTCCAGCCCGGCGCGCCGCGCAAATCTACCAAAGCTTTGGGCGCCATACCGCGCGGTAGGCGACGGATGCACAGCTGCAGCCGATCGAGGGACTCCTCGGCCTGCTGCAGGGACGTGTAGCCCTGAGCCAGCCGCGTGATGCGCGCGATCCCGTCAGGATCCACGGCCACGGCATAGAAGTCGTCCCGAAATACTTCGCGCAAGGCTTCCCCTGCCTAACTCGGCCACTGGTTCCAGCCAAGCTGTTTCCCTCGTCCGTTGACCCGGCGAGGGTGCTTCGGGTTCATCGCTGCACCCAGATGCAGGCTTTCCACCCTGAACCTCACTCACACGCGAAACCCGGCAAGTGTATTGTGTTGCTTGACACTTTACGCGGAGTGCATCAGAGTCCTGGCCATGACCAGCGTCACCGCCTCTTCCGTCCGTGGTGCTCGGCGTGACCGAGGCTCTGCTCTCAGCGCGGTCCCAGTCGCCTGGCCCACGTTGCTGCTCACCGTCGTCGCCTGGATCTGTTTCCTCGGGGCAGTAGGGATCGGCGAGCTCGCGGCTTGGTGGCTGGCCGTCCCCGGTGTGGTCCTCGGCGGCTTCATCGCCTTCACGCCGATGCATGACGCCGCCCACAGGTCCGTCGCGAAGGCGCGCCGGGTGAGTGAAGTCACGGGGCGCCTGGCTGGCGTGATCTTGCTGGCGCCGTTCCCCGCCTTTCGCTGGATCCATCTGGAGCACCACAAGCACACGAACGAGGCGGGCGCGGATCCCGACTTCTACAGCGGAGCCGGACCGCGCTGGCAGCTACCGTTGCGCTGGCTGACGCAGGATCTCCACTACTACTGGGTCTACCTGCGCCAGGTGGAGCGGCCACGGCGCGAACGCCTGGAGGCCATCGGAACGCTGCTCGGCTCCTATGTGGCCCTGGCGGCGCTGGCGCTGGCTGGTCACTGGCAGTTCGTGGTGGCCTGGCTGATCGGCGCGCGCCTGGCGATCGCGCTCCTGGCCTTCGCCTTCGACTACTTGCCTCACGCGCCGCACGACGTGGTGCAGAAGCAGGATCGTTACCGCGCGACAACACTCATCGACCACGGCTGGCTGACTCCCGTACTGCTGTATCAGAACTACCACCTGATCCATCACCTCTATCCAGGTGTTCCGTTCTATCGCTACGCCAGGGTGTTCGAGGAACGACGGGCTGACCTGGTGAAGCGCGGTGCCCGCAAGCGCAAGCTGTTCGGCGCGGCCCAGCCGCTGGATGACCGAGACAGCTGACGCGCTTGCCTGCGGCGCGAGGCGTTGCCTCGCGGCAAAACTGCATGCCCGGGAGAAATCGAAGGCTCGGCGGCGAAGGTTGGTGGCGGCGCTTGCAGGCGCACCTCACCCCCGAACCCGCTCGAGGCTGCGAGAGAGTGAGCGCAGCGAGTCCTCGGGAGCTCGACGGAGGATCGGCTCCCGCTGACGAAACCATGGATTTCACAGGAGTTCACCATACGGCGAGGTGGCTGGCTTGCACGGGGCGGCTCGGTTGGCTAACTCACGACGCGGCGCGGTATGCAACTACGACAGAACAACATCGAGAAGCTCGACGATCGAGTCTTCGACGTGCTCATCGTCGGTGGGGGCATCAACGGGTCGGTGACGGCTTCGGCGCTCACCAGCCAGGGCGCACAGGTGGCCCTGATCGATCGCGGTGATTTCGCTGGGCAGACCAGCCAGGAGTCCTCGAACCTGATCTGGGGCGGCATCAAGTACCTCGAGGGCTTCGAGTTCAGCTTGGTGCGCAAGCTGTGCCGTTCGCGCAACCACCTGCTGCGGAGCTATCCGTCCATCGTCAAGGAGATCCGCTTCTTCGTCAGTCTGGAGCGGGGCTTCCGCAAGCCGCGCTGGATGATCTGGTTTGGCACGCTGCTCTACTGGTTGATCGGCAACTTCTTCACGCGCAAGCCGCGGCTCTTGACGCGTGGAGATATCGGCTCCGACGAGGAGGTCGTTTCCCTGGAGAATTGCGTCGGCGGCGTCGAGTACTCCGACGCGTACCTGGTGGACAACGACGCCCGCTTCGTCTTCAAGTTCGTGCGCGAGGCGCTGGACCACGGCGGGATCCTCGCCAACTACGTGAGCGCCCTGGGCAGCGAGCGCAAAGCTGGCGTGTGGCACACGCGAGCGCGCGACGAGATCAGTGGCCGCGAGTTCGTGATCCGGAGCAAGATGCTGGTCAACGCCTGCGGCCCCTACGCCGACGCCCTGAACGCCAGGAGCGGTGTCACCACCGAGCATCGCCACCTGTTCTCCAAGGGGATCCACCTGATCACCCGGCGCATCACCGAGTCGAAGCGCGTGCTGACCTTCTTCGCCGACGACGGCCGCATGTTCTTCGTGATCCCGATGGGCAACAAGAGCTGCATCGGCACCACGGACACCCGCGTCGAGCAGCTCCCCGCGGAAGTGACTCCCGGGGACCGTAGCTTCGTCCTCGAGAACATCAACAAGCGGCTGCGACTTCCGGAGCCGCTGTGTGAAGCGGACATCATCGCCGAGCGCTGCGGTGTGCGCCCGCTGGTGGTCAAGGCCGGGAGCAGCGGCGGCAAAGGCGACTGGACGTCGCTCTCACGCAAGCACGAGATCGACGTCGACGCCGGCCAAGCTCAGGTGACGATCTACGGTGGCAAGCTCACCGACTGCCTGAACGTGGGCAACGAGGTTGCTGGCGCGCTGCAGCGCATGGGGCTCGAGCTGCCCTACGCCGGGTTCAAGTGGTACGGCGAGCCGGCGGATGATTTCCGCGACGAGTACTTTCATCAGGCGCGCCTGATGCGCCTCGACGAGATGACCTCCCCGGAGTCGTCGGAGATGCTCTCCACGCGCCTCTGGCGGCGCTACGCCGGGCGCGCGCTGGGCCTGCTCGAGGACATCCGCCGCGATCCGAGCATGGCCGAAGTGCTGATCAAGGGCACCGAGTACATCCGCTGTGAGCTTTACCACGCGGCAAAGCACGAGATGGTGGCGAAGCTCGAGGACTTCTTGCGGCGCCGCTCGAAGATCGCGCTGGTCGAGCGCACGGACTTCATCCGTAGCGCCCCTGGGCTCAGGGAGGCGGCGCGCATCCTGTTCGGGGAGCGCGCCGAAGCAGAGCTCGAAGGGTACTTTGGCTCCTTGCCTCCCGCCTCAGCGGCGTCCGTGGCGCCGCCGGCGCTGCCACGCGAAGCCGAGGACCAGCAGGCCGCCTACTAGCGGCAAGCCGTTGCCTCCTCGGCTGCCGCTCGAGCCCACCGTGCGGCAGCCGCAACCGCCGTCGTCCCCGCCGCCGCCGCTCTTGCTGGTTCCAGCGTCAGGACCTGCGTCCGCGTCGGTGCCTCCGGTGTTCCCGGAGCCGCCGTTGCCCACGCCGGCGCTGCCGCCGCTCGAGCTACCACCGGTGGCCGCGCCGGCGCTTCCGCCAGTCCCGGCGCCGCCACCGGAGCCGCCGCTGCCAGGGACGACGCAGGCGCTGCCCTGGCACTCGAAGCCGGCCTTGCAGTCGGCGTTGCTGGTGCATTCCGTGAGGCAACGCTCTCCGAAGCTGTCGCAGACGTAGGGCTCGCACACGCCCTCGGTCGGCGGCAGGCAGGTGCCGCCCCCGTTGCAGGTCGCCGGATTGGTGGAGACGCCGTTGGAGCAGACGCCGACACCGCACTCGGTGCTGCTGTCGGGGAACTGGCAAGCGTCTGCCTGATCTCCGATGCAGGTCGAGGCGCAGGGACCGAAGCCACTGCAGGCCTGACGACCGCCGCGAGGTGCGCCGATGATGATCTGGCAAGAGCCGGCCGCGGCAGGCTCGTTGCAGCTCTGGCACTGGCCGTCGCAGCGCTCGGCGCAGCACACGCCGTCAGTGCAGAAGCCGCCGAGACATTGCTCGTCAGCCGTGCACACGTCACCGAGGTTGAGCCTGCCACGACACACGCCGCCGGCGCAGAACTCCGAGGAGCCACACTGCGCGTCCGTCGTGCAGTTGCCGTTGCATGCGGTGGAGCCGCAGGTGAAGGGCGAGCAAGCTTGCTGCTGCAGGCCGGAACAGGAGCCGGTGCCGATGCACTTGCCCGCCAGCGTTGCGATCCCTGCGGAACAGCTCGCCGCGCGGCACTCGACGTCGTTTCCGGCGTAGAAGCAGCTCGCGCCGTCGCTGCCGTTGCACACGCCGGCGCACGCGCTGCCGTCGGAGTTGCAAGCAGGGCGAGTGCCGTGGGGGGAGCCGCTGACCGGTGTGCAGGCGCCTTCCTGGCCGCTCACGTCACAGGCTTCGCATTGCCCGTTGCAGGCGCTGTTGCAGCAGAAGCCGTCGACGCACTGGCCGGAGATGCACTCCTTGCCGCTGGCGCAAGCGGCGCCGTTCTGCGCTGGATCGCGACACACGCCAGCGACGCACACCTGACCGAGGTTGCAGTCCGCGTCGATGCTGCAGTCGCCTGCGCACTGGGTGGAGCCGCACTGGAACGGCGCGCAGTCCTGGCGAACCTCCGGCGGGCAGGTGCCGGCGCCCGTGCAGAACGCCGGGACCGTGGCGACGTCCTCGGTGCACGAGGCATCGCGGCAGCGCACGCCAGCGCCAGGGTACTCACAGGTGAAGCGCGTGGCGCCGTTACAGGTGCCGCCGCACTGGCTGCCGTCGGTGTTGCAAGCCGGGCGCGCGCCGTGAGGATCACCGCTGACGGCGCTGCAGGTGCCTTCCTTGCCCGCGACGTCACAGGCCTCGCACTGACCGTTGCAGGTGCCGTCGCAGCACACACCGTCGATGCAATGACCGCTGCTGCACTGGTTCCCTGCGGCACACGTGGTGCCGTTGCTCAGCTTGTCGATGCACATGCCAGCGGAGCAGTACTTGCCGTCCAGGCACTCGATGTCGCTGGTGCAGGGCCCGAAGCAGCCGGTGGGGCCACACACGAAGGGATCGCACTGCTGCTTCTGCTCGGCGGGGCAAGCGCCGGCGCCGTTGCAGAAGGCCTGAAGCGTGGCCTCGTTGGAGTTGCAGTCCCAGCCGCGGCACTCGGTGCTTCCGCCGGGATAGGCGCAGGCGGTGGTGAGGGTGCCGTTGCAGCTGCCGCCGCAGAGCGTGCCGTCGCTCGCGCACGCCGGGCGGGTGCCGTGGGGCGCGCCGGTGACCGGCGAGCAGGTGCCGGCGTTCGGGCTGTCGCAGGCCTGGCACTGCCCGGTGCAGGCGCTGTTGCAGCACACGCCGTCGACGCAGTGGCCGCTGGTGCACTGGTTGGCTGCGCTGCACGACGCGCCGTTGGAGCGCTTGCTCTCGCAGGTATTGCTGCCGTTGCAGAAGTAGCCCGTGATGCAGTTGCTGTCACTGCTGCAGTCGCTGCCGCACGCGGTGCCGCTGCACAGGTACGGCGAGCACTGCGAGGTCGTCACGCCTGGGCAATTGGGGGAGCTGCCGGTGCAGTTCGCGGACTGGGTCGCCGTGCCGTTGCTGCAGCTCGCCGCGCGGCACTGGGTGCTGCTCGGCTTGAAGCCGTTGGCGGGGCACGCGGTCGACGAGCCGTCGCAGACCTCGGCGACGTCGCACACGCCGGGAGCGGTGCGGCAGACGGTGTTCTGGGCCAGCGGGCGGCAGGAGCCTTCGCGCCCCGCCTGGTTGCAGGACTGGCAGTCGTTGGGATCGCTGTTGCCGCACGCGGTGTTGCAGCAGAAGCCGTCGATGCAGTTACCGCTGGTGCACTGGTTGCCACCGGTGCACGCCTTGCCGTTGCCGAGCTTCGGGGTGCAGGTGCCTCCG
>JAGQIY010000060.1 GCA_020430865.1 Myxococcales bacterium | reverse complement strand
TGCCGCGCTCAAGGAGCTCGAGCTGGTGAAGTCCCGCGAGCCGACGCTGGCGAAGACCTACTACAACCTCGGTCTGCTCTACCTCTTCGGCGGCCAGATGTCCGGAGTTGACAAGAAGGCGGCTGCGGAAAAGGCCATCACCGCGTTTGAGAAATACAAGGAACTCCATCCGCGTGCTCAGCCGGGCGATCCGGACGACACCGATGAGCTGATCGTTCGCGCCAAGAGCCAGAAAGCGATTGCGGAGGCTGAAGCAAAAGCTCCACCCCCGCCGCCCCCCGCGGCACCAGCCGCACCCGCCGCAGGCACTGATGCCAAGGCCGGTGCTGGTGCCAAGGCCCCCGCCAAAGAGGAGCCCAAGAAGGGCAGCTCTGCAAGTTTCTAGGAGGACGCCATGAAACGAATCATCACCACGGTCCTTGTGGGATCGGCACTCCTGGTTCCAAGCGCTGCGTTTGCGCAGGGAAAGAGTCGCGTGGTCACCATCAGTGAGGTGACCATCGTGGGCCGCGTGCAGAAGCCCATCGCGGCTGTGGATGTGAGCCGCATCCAGCCCAAGCTGACCCTCGCGGAGCTTCGTCAGCCATTCCTCGATCGCATCGAGAAGGCGCTCTACCGCGACCCATTTTGATGCTGTCTGCCGCGCTGGCCTGTGTGCTCGCGACTGCGTGCATCTGGGCAGCCGTCGCTCGAAACCGCAAGCTGAACGCCGTCGCCGACGGGCGAGAGTTTCGCGATCGCCTTGGGCACGCCAGCGTGCCCCGTCTGGCGCAGTTGCGCGATCAAGTCGCGTCGGGTCCGGGTCGGGACTTGCTGGACGCGGTGCTCGATGCCCGCACGCCACGCCAAGCGGTAGTTGAAGTGAATGTCGTCGTCGGGGACCTCAAGTACGAACTCCGCGGGGCTCACGAAGTGGCCAAGAGCGCGAGCCGAATTGCCCTGGCCGGGGGCGGGATGCTCGCCGTCGTTCAACTAATTCAGTTCTTGCGGGGGGGAGGGACACCCACAACAGCCCTCATATGTCTCTGCGCTGGCGTGACGGGAGGACTGGTGTGCACCGGCCTGGCGAAGAGCGCCCAAACGCGCGCGCGGGCCCAGCTTGAGGCATGGGGCCACGTGACGCGCCGGTTGGCTGAGGTTTCGCGACAACGCTTCGACCACGAGGGCTTGGAGTGAACTTTCGACCCCACTCGCCCGTACTTGGAGTGACACGCCCACGAATCTAGACCCGTCCCCCCAAGGCCGGGTAACCTCGCGCAAAGCAAGGAAAGTTTGCGAAGGACTCTGCTAGAAGAGGGACGGTCCTCAGGAATTTTTTTCTTGGTCTAGGAACTTTCAGGAAGTGCCTGTGTCGGACGCGCGCTTTCCTGCTGACCCTTTCAGGGTCCCGAGAGGTAATCGATGACGCAACAGCCCCAAGCTCAAGGACCTGGACAACAACGCCCTGGCCAGATGACCGCAGTGATGCGGGCCGTCATGGCGACCGGCCCCAAGGTTCTGCGAATCGGCCTGGTTCAAAACGGACGCGTCATTGAGGAGCGCATCATCAAGCAGCGCACTCACGTGACGGTGGGCCCTTCCGAGCGCAGCATGTTCGTCGTTGCCGTGGGGAACATCCCAGCGAACTTCCGGCTATTCGAGCTGGTTGGCAATCAGTACGCCCTCAACTTCCTGGACGGAATGACGGGTCGCGTGGCGCTGCCGACGGGCATCAGCGACCTGAACGTTCTACGTGGGCAGGCGAGGCGCACCCAACAAGGTGCTTACCAGGTCGCCCTTACCGAGGATTCCCGAGGCAAGGTGGTGATCGGGGACACGACGTTCCTCTTCCAGTTCGTCGCACCCCCTCCGGTTCAACCGCGACCGCAGCTTCCAGTTTCCGTCACTCGCGGGGCCACGAGCATCGACTGGCCGACGACGATGATCGCGGCGTTTTCGTTTCTCGCGCATCTCATGGCGATCGGCTTGATCTACTCAGATTGGCTCGACCCGATCATCGACGAGAACGTGAATGTGCAGGGCTTGATCGACACGGTGAAAAACCTACCCCCTCCGCCCCCGCTCGAGGATCCGACCCCGGAGGACGAGACTCCCACCGAGACCAAGGATGCGAAGGAGCCCGAGAAGAAGACCGCTTCCGCAGGGCAAAAGGCGCCTGGCAAAGCTGCCGGCGGTGGCAACATGAGCGCGAAAGAGGCAGCAGCGCTGTCCAACGAGTTGGAGCAGCTCGAGATGCAAACCTTGGGCGCCCTGGCTGGTCAGGGCCCGGCAACCGCCGGCGTGCTCCAAGATGGTGAGGTGACCACCGACGCCCTGGACCGTGCTGCCGCGAGCGGCGCGGGTGTTGGCACCAGCGGTCCTGGTGGCCTGAGCATCCCTGGGGGGGGCGGCCCGCTACGCCCCGGTGCCTCTGGCGGAGGACTCGGATCCATTGGCGCAACCGGCAAAGCTGGCGGAGAAGGCAGTGGTACCGGGGGCAAGGTGAAGGGGCCAACCGGTAGCGCTGCAGTTGGCGGCGCCGCGGTTGCAGGCGGTAACGTGAGCAACGCGAGCCGGGTAGTGGCTGGTATGCGCGCTGGTTTCCGTGCGTGCTACCAGCGTGGTCTGGCTCAAAACCCGGATGCGCAGGGAAGCATCCGACTCAGCATCCGAGTGGGCCCAGGCGGTGAGGTGCAGGGGGTCTCGGCCTCTTCGAGCGGCAATTTGCCAGGATCCGTCGTCAGCTGCGTCCAGTCTCGCGCCAGCGCCGCCCAGTTCTCTCCCCCAGAAGGCGGTAGCGCTGTCATCAGCGTGCCGGTCACCTTCGTGAAGCAGAACTGAGGCGCATCAAATCCGCCCAACCCATCAAGCCACGCTGAATTCGCCCGTACTGTCAGGCACCTGAGCATGAAGTACGGGCAGGTGGCTGCCCGCGGATTTGATGAACGACATGGAACTACGCGCAAAAAGCGGTCCGACCTCCAGCGTGCTGATACCCAGCATGTTGGAGTCGACCCGCTCTAGCTCCCCAGGGCCGCGGAATTCCTGTCAAATCGGCGATGTGGGTGTCGTTGACACCTCTGGAGACGGCTCATATACTCGGCCGCACTCGCTTGTATCGGTAGGCAATCGCGCACGCGCGGTGGTCATGCTTCGCCCAGGCTCGCAGGAGTTTGGGACTTGAGGAGGGAGGCGGGGTCTTGATGAGAAGTAACAGAGGGAAAATCGGTTTCCTGGTGGCCGCATTGATGGTTGGGGGCTGGGGTGTCGCAGTCGCTCAGACCGGAACCAGTGGCGCGCCGGCTCCCATCGATGTCGCTTCTCAGGCAGACATGAACCTGACCCCCGAGGAGCAGGTCAAGCGCGCCGACCAGTACCTGGGCGAGATGGAGCGCACGGCTGGGACCATTCGCAAGCAGCTCGAACAAGCGCGGCAAGAGCGCGACGTGGTCAAGGTGCTGTGTCTGGACGACAAGCTGAACCAGATCGACGTCGCCGTCCGCTCGTTCAAGGAGCGGCAAGGCAGTCTGAAGACGGCGGCCGAGCGCAAGGACGCAGACCGAGCCAGGCACGAGTTCTCGGTGCTGGGCGTGCTGCGGGACCGCGGTCGCACGCTGTCGGCCGAGGCGAACCAGTGCGTGGGAGACGAAGCCGGCTTCATCGGCGAGACCGACGTGAAGCTCACCATCGATCCGAACATCGCCGACACCGACCCGTCCGAGTACCCCGACGATCCCCTCATCAGTCCGCCCCCAGTGGTGAGCAGCCCGAGCAGCTGAGTTCCAGGGACTCTTTGAACTCCCCCCCGCTGAACTGTCGTTGCCGCTATTTCTGGACCTTGAACTGATGAAGAAGCTGTTTGCATGGGCGGTCGCGGCCGGTTTCGTCCTGACACCGGGTGCGGCGTTGGCCCAGAGCCAACCTTGGCTTGCCGATCGCCGGTTGGGCGAAGGTGCCGGCATCCGTACCGGCGATCTCGAGTTGCACCCGTCAGTCGCGGGAGAGGTGGGGTACGACTCCAACTACTTCCAGAACTCGGGCGATCCCGGCGAGCCAGAGATCTCCGCCTGGCGCCTGCGCATCACCCCTGCGCTCAGCCTGAGAACACTGGGGCCACAGCGCGCGGATGAGCAGCCGCGGAACCTCCAGTTCAATGCCTACCTTGCTGCGAGCTACAACGAGCTGATCGCAGGTGACAGTGCGCACTCCGACGATGTGTCAAACCAGCGTCACCTGAGTGCGAACGCCGGTCTCAAGGTGGACATCGCGCCCTCGCGGCCCTGGGGTGGAGATCTCTACGCCGACTTCACTCGACTGATTCAGCCGTCGAACTCCCCTGATACCAATGTCGCATTTGATCGCGACACGTTGCGTTTGGGTGCAGGCGTGACCTGGCGGCCTGGGGGAGGGCTGTTCGACTGGCGCTTGGGCTACGAGTACCAGCACACCTTCTTCGAGCAGGCGGCCTTCGAAGACCTGGACAACGGCCAGCACTACGTCAAGACGCGAGGTCGTTGGCGGTTCCTTCCCCGCACCGCGCTGATGTACGACGCATCGCTGGGTTTCATCCGCTATGCGAGGACCACCAGCCAGCAAGATTCGTCTCCTGTGCGAGCTCGGGTCGGCGTGAATGGCCTCGTCACCAATCGCTTCGCGCTGCTGGCGCTGGTGGGCTGGGGAGCCAGCTTCTACGAGTCCCGTGATGGCAAACCGGTGCAGGATTTCGATAGCCTCATCGCGCAGGGCGAGCTGAAGTGGTTCGTCAGCCCACAGCCGACGCTGGAGAGCACCTCGGCAAACGTCGGCCTGTCCTCCGTCGCCCTGGGCTATCTGCGCGATTTTCGGAATAGCTACCTGGGCGACTACTACCAGCTTGATCGAGGCTATCTTCGGTTCGACTACTTCCTCGGTGGGGCCGTTGTCGTCGCTGTGGAGGGTGGTCTCGCTCATATCAGCTATCCCCAGAGCTTCTTCAGCGATGGCACGCCCCGCTTCGGCGCGTACGAAGAGAACCGCGCCGACGTGTCGGTGTTTGGCGAGTACCGCACGAGCGACAGCTTCGGCATCAATGCGACGCTGCGATACAACGCAAACTTGACGGAGACCCGGATCCCGATTTCGGCGACTCCCGGCGGACCGACTGACAATCTCAAGTTCGCCCGCTACGAAGCGTGGCTGGGCGCGCGTTGGTTCATGTGAGCGCTCGCGCCAATGAACGGCTCGCGGTCTGAGCGCACCTTTAGCCCCATGCTTCTCCGACTACTGTGGCTAGTGGCCGTGTTGCTGCTCGCGCAGGCGTGCGGTGGGTCCGGACCTGCCGTACGTGGGACCCTCCCCCCCGTCGAGGAGTCGAGCCAGCTTGGGCCGGGCGACGTGTTCAAGATGCAGATCGTCGGGGAGAAGGACCTGCCCGAGGAATACCAGATCGCGTCCGATGGCACCGTGGCGTTGCCTTACCTCGAGCGACTGAAGGTCGGGGGACTGGAGCCACAAGAGGTGGCGAAGCTGGTCACTCGCGAGCTGAAGCAGCGCAAGATCCTGCAGAAGCCAGTCGTCATCGTACGCGTCGAGGCCTACAACAGCCGCAAGGTGACCGTGATTGGCGAGGTACAGAAGCCTGGCAGCTTCCCGTACTCACCGGGTCTGACCCTGATTCAGGCGGTGTCGCAAGCCGGAGGCTTCAACTCGATCGCGAACCTGGGGCAGCTGCGCCTGACGCGACAGACCAAGAAGGGCGACGTCACCGTCGTCGTCTCCGCCGATGCCATCACCGAGGGATCGGCGCCGGACATCGCGCTGCAAGCCGGCGATCGGATCTACGTGCCTCAGCGCGTGTTCTAGTTCTAGTCGCAGGTCATGCTGGCGCCGAAGGCTAGAAGCGGTACCTGGCGTCCAGCAAGCCGTGGAAGCGAGCTGCGGAGAGGCTCGCGAAGGTCTCGCTGTGCGTGCGAGTCGTTTCGCTTCCGAACGGAAGCGCAGTGCCTGCCATGATCGCCAGCTGCAGCCGCTCGAGCGGTTCGCTTCGGACTCCGGCCAGCCACTCGGCGGGACGCTCCAGGTGCCTGGTGCGGGTGTCGGCGTCCACCTGGACCTCTCGCGCGACGAAGCCACTCAGGACCTGGGCCTCCGTTGCCAGGCTGAGCCAGCGCTCGACGATCTCGAGGTCGAGCGCCAGCTGTAGTGAGAGCTGGCTTCCGTAGCTCGCGTTGCCGAGGTCCACCGTCTTGCGTAGACGTACCCCTAACCCCCCACCCATGCTCAGTCGGCCCAGGCGACCTCCCCAGATCAGCTCGGGGGCGATCACGAAGCTGGGCTCGCCCGCATGGGCGCTTTGATTGCCAAGGGGAAATAGGATGAACGCGCCGGCGTCGAAGCTTCCATAGTCGCCGTCGGTCAGCCGGTACCGCGCTTCGAGACGTGGATCACCGAGCGCGCTGCGGGGGATCGGATCCGCGCTGCGGTCGGTCACGGCCGAGGTGCCCGCGCCGGTCTGGTAGGCCACGAACGGCAGGCTCAGACCCACCTCGACCCCCGACACGGGCGAGTAGCGCGCACCAAGGGTGGTCCCGATGCGGTGATGCACCACGCGGATCTCGCGTCCGTCCGGGTCGGGAGAGGGAACCTCGAGCAGCAGCGGTTTGTAGGCGTACTCACCTGTCAGGTTGACGGAGAGCTGCCCTGGTTCGGTGAGTCGAGGCGCGGGCAACGACTGCCAGCGAGAGTATCCCGCGCGAACCCAGAGCGAGGAGGCGGGGACGCACGGAGACTGTGCGGCGTCGCAGTCCGCCGCGAGCGCCTCCGCGGGAATCCACACCGCGAGCAGGCCGAGCACGCCGAGTGCACGCCTGGCGTGGTGGAGTTGTGCGCGATGGGCGCGCTCGAGGGAGGAGGGCATGGGGGTGAGCAAGAGAGCCGCGCGCCAGCGTAAGACCCGCGACCCGAAAGCCTACTCGCAGGATGTGGTCCCCCAGCGATCTGGAGCTCTGGGTTGTCCTGATTGGCGGATTGGCGTACGCGCTGCCAGCGAATGTCTGCTGATTCGAAGCTGGTGCTGGGCTCCGCGTCGCCGCGGCGGGCGGAGCTGTTGCGACAACTGGGGCTGAGCTTCTGCCTGGGGCGCGCCGACGTGGACGAGACGGTGCTCGAGGGGGAGCCCGCGGAGGCTTACCTGGAGCGGGTGACGCTGTCGAAGCTCGAGGCGGTAGCCGAGCAGCTTCCTGCAGGCGAGCGACGGCTGCTACTGGTGGCTGACACGAGCGTGGTGTGCGACGAGCGGATCCTTGGAAAGCCAGCGAACGCCGTCGAGGCGTTCGACATGTTGGCCTTGCTGGTGGGGAGAGAGCACCGAGTGATGACTTGTTACCGTCTGGGTTGGTTCGAGCGTGAGCTCCAGCCCGTTCGGTGTCACACGGAAACGACGTGGGTCGCATTCAGAAGCTGTGAGGAGCGCTCGCTGCGTCGCTACGCAGCGACGGGGGAGGGCTTCGACAAGGCTGGGGGATACGCGATCCAGGGAATCGGATCTTACCTGGTCAGCGCCATTCGAGGCTCGTACTCCAACGTCGTCGGGTTGCCGACGTGCGCGCTGGTTCAGGACCTGGAGCGTCTGGGCCTGCTCGCTGGCTTCCCTGCATGAAGCGCTGGCGTGACCCCGCGTGGGCGTGCTTCTGCGTGGCGCTGCTGCTTCGCCTCGTGCTGGTCTGGTGGGCGGCGGGACGCTTCCCCCCTGCGGCCGACGGCGCGTTCTATCATGTGGTCGCGGGCCGTATCGCCCAGGGGCTCGGCTACACCTGGGCGTGGCCCGACGGGGCAGTCACCTACGCGGCGCACTATCCGGTGGGATATCCCGCCGTGGTTGGGGCGCTCTACTGGCTGTTCGGGCCGAAGCCCTGGAGCGCGATGCTCTTCAACGCCCTCGTGGGTGCTGGCGCCGCCTGGGCGGCAGTGCGGATCCTAGAGGAAACAAGCTCGCGCCGCGGAGCCTGGGTTGGTGGGCTGGCGATCGCGCTCCACCCGAGCCTGCTCTTCTATACCCCTGCGTTGATGACGGAGGGGGTGGTGGCGGCCGGGGTCTTGATCCTCGGCGCGGTCGCCAGGACGAAGCTCGGCCGCCGGCCGGGGTGGGGCGTCGCCGTGCTCGGGTTCGGGTTGGGAGCGCTGACGTTGATGCGCCCTCAGCTGATCGTGTTGGCGCCGCTGTTCGGTCTACTTGCCTCACGAGCGAACGGGGCGCGGCGCCTGCTGCGTGCCGCGATGATCGGGATCGTCGCCGTCATGGTCACCTTGCCGTGGACCGCTCGGAACTGTGCGCGAATGGACCGCTGCGTCTGGATCAGCGCCAACGGGGGCTGGAACCTGTTGATCGGAGCCGGCGAGCACGCCACGGGCGCCTGGCTGTCGGTGGAAGACGTCGGGTTCCCCGATGAGTGTCGCGAGGTCTGGGGCGAGGCGGCGAAGGACATGTGCTTCCGGCGCGCGGCACGTCGGCGGATCCTGGAGCACCCAGGCGTGTGGCTCGGCTTGGTGCCGGCCAAGCTCTCGCACACCTTCGACTACGGGGACGCACCCGGATGGTACCTCCACACGTCGAATGCGGACGCTTTCCCCGAGCTCCCCCGGGCGCTGCTGTTCGGGTGGGAGCTGCTGTGGCTCCGCTTCACGGCGGGCGCGCTTCTCCTGGGCTTGGCCGCCCGTGGCGCCGGAGGCAGCGTCAGCCGGTGTCGGGTTCGGCGGGCGCTCGCCCTGATCGGCGCCCCGTTCCTCTTCTTGAAGTGGTTATGGCCCGCGTACGTGGTGATCTTGGTGTTGTTGGCCCTGTTTCCGCGTCGACCACCTGCGCTTCAGATGGCGTTTTGGACCCTGGGCACCACGCTGATGACCCACGCGGTGTTCTTCGGCGCCACTCGCTACGCGTTGGTGACCACCCCGGCGCTCGTGGTCGCGGCCATCGGGGCTTTGACACTTCAGGGTAGGCGAGGGGATACTGGCGCGGAGGAGAACCTGGATGCCGCTGATCGAAACTGAAGAAGCCGCTCGTCGCCTTGCTCGCGCCATCGCGAGCGACCTTTCCCTCTACAACGAGGAGAAGATCGTGCGTGGAATCGAGACGGACAACCTGTTCGATGAGCTCAGCGAGGAGATCGAGGAGGGGCGGGCGCTTTACAAGAGCCGCGTATCTCCTGACCTGTATCAGCGGAATTTCTACGATCGCGCGCTGGTCGACATCCTGGTCAAGTCGAAGGGGCACATCAAGAGCCGCCTCTGGTGACACTCAGCCCGACGAAGCTCGCGAAGCGGAGCGCCAGCACGCCTTTTCGGGTATGACGCTTCCGGTCAGCGTGCGACAGCGTTTTGAGATCACCCCCGAGCTGGCCATTCGTGGCTATTCCTCGAGTGGCAAGGCCAAGGCCGAGCGGCTCGATCGCGCGCTCGCGCGCCTGCTGCCCGACGTCTCTCGCGCGGAGCTGCAGCGATGGATCCGTGAGGAAAGGGTTTGGCTCAACGGGGAAGTCCAGGGCGCGAGCACTTCGTTGAGGGAGGGGGATGTGGTGGAGGTCGAACCTGCGCCACCCGCACTGAGTGACGCATTGCCGGATCCGGGGGTGGTCTACGACGTCGTATACGAGGACCCCCACTTGCTGGTGGTGGACAAGCCTGCCGGGCTGGTCGTGCACCCAGGAGCCGGCCACCCTTCGGGGACGCTGGTCAACGGCTTGCTCGCGCGTCCCGGTTTCCAGGCGCTGCCCGTGGATGCGCGGGACCCCGAGGGCTTCCTGCGCCCGGGTATCGTTCACCGCCTGGACAAGGACACGAGCGGGCTCCTGGTGGTCGCGCGCGACGCGGCGACACGAGAAGGCCTGAAAGCACAGTTCGAGGCGCACAGCATCGATCGCGAGTACCAGGCGCTCACTCTGGGGGTGCCAAAGACGGGCTCCTTCGAGACGTTTCACGGTCGGCATCCCGTGCATCGGCAGCGCTTCACGTCATTGCTCGGACAGGGCCGCCGTGCGGTGACCCACATCGAGCTGCTCGAGTCGTTTGGACTGGCGGCGCTGGTGAGTTGCCGCCTGGAAACCGGACGGACACACCAGATCCGCGTGCACTTGGCGGAGCAGAGCAAGACGCCGATCATTGGTGACGCGCTGTACGGTCGCCGCTCCAACGACCCGAGGCTGACGGAGATCGCCTCGCGCCTGGATCGACAGGCGCTCCACGCGGCGGAGCTCGGGTTCACCCATCCAGCGACCGGAGAACGCTTGCTGTTCCGTAGCGCGTTGCCTCCTGACTTCGCCGCCGCCTTGGAGGCGCTCAGGGAGCTCGCGGTGCGTGCCCGCTGAGCGTCAGAGCTTCAGCTTGTCCCCGAAGCGCTGCTTGAGTTTTTTCCGCGCGGCGTCGTGGATCTCCGGGTTCACCAGCAGCTCCAGGGTCTCCAGGCTGTTCAAGGTCTTCGAGCTGGATAGCGCTGTCGCGCCGGAGTCGCCAATGTCGTTCGCGCTCAGGTCGAGCTGGCGCAGGCTGCCAAGGGAGGCGGCGCTCGCGATGGCCCGGGTGCCGGCGTCTCCGATCGCGTTCCCCGCCAGCGCGAGCAGCTCGAGCCCCTTCAGGCTCGTCGAGGCCGCCACGGCCTGCGCGCCCTCCTCTCCAATATCGCACCCGAGCAGAAAGAGCTGACGCAGCTCGACCAGATTCGCGGACCGCGCGAGGGCGGTGGCGCCCTCTGGACCTACCGGATTCATCGTGAGGTCGAGGCTCTCGAGACTGCTCAAGGTGGCGCTCCGGGCCAGGCTCTCGGCACCCGTCTCGCTGATGTCGTTTCCGCTGAGGTTCAGCGCGGCGAGTTTGGGCGCCCTGAGTCGGCCAAGCAGTGCGGCGCCCTCGTCGCCGATATCATTTCCGCCGAGATCCAGCTGCTCCAGGGAAGCGAAGTCCGCGGCGATGAGCGCCTCGACACCGTCGGCGCCCAGCTCGTTCTCGCTCAGGTCCAGGACCACGATGTCCTTGGCTTTCGCAAAGTTCGCCAACGCGGCGCCCAGCTCGGCGCCGAGGTCCTTGCCTGCGAGATCGATGTGAGTCGCGTCGCTCAGCTGATTCAGCTTGCTTTGCACCGCGGAAACGCTGGCCGCGTCGGCGAAGGTGTCGTCTGGTCGCGAATCAGCCCCGCCCTGGGGCGCCGTGGCCGAGGGACTCGAACCTCCACAAGCCGCAACCAGCGAGATCCCGAGGAGCAGCCCAGGTGCGAGCAGGCGCGAGCTGCTGAAGGGAGACATGGCGTTACCCTATATCAAAGCTGACGCCGCGGGGCGTGAAGCGATCGCCGGCGGCAGGGGCGCAGCTCGGAGCGCTCCCTCTCGCCGGCGTGCCAGGACGAGGCTTCCGCTTCGACCGCCGACTAGCCGTGGTTGTGGTTCACTTCGAGCGGAGGCGTCTGCTCGCGCAGCAGTCCAGGGAAGCGACGGCGCAACACAGCCAGAGCTGCGAAGCCTACCAACACCGCCCACCACAGCGTTGCCAGACGGACCAGCAGCATCGCGCTGGTCGCGATGCCGTGGGGGACCTGTGCGAGTTGCACGAGTTGCTCGCGGATCAGCGCCTCGGCCACGCCGAGCCCGCCGGGGACGGGAACGACGGCGCCCGCGAGCGTGGCCGTGGCGTAGAAGAAGACCGCGAGGGACATGGGTACGGGGAAGCCGAAGCCCTCGAGCAGCAGCCACAGCGCCAGACCTTCGCAGCCCCAGCCAATCACCGAGAGCAGAGTCGGGATCAACAGGGCCCCGGGGCTGGCGACGATGCGCAGCGACTCCACCGACTCCCGCAGCTTGGGTGCCAGGCGATTGAGGCGGCCGCTGCTGTTCTCGGCCTTGTGGAGCAGCCAGTTCATTGGCGTCGGCCAGAGGATCAGCACCAGTCCGATCGATACCAGCACCGTGCCCGCCACGGCCCACTTCAGGCCACCGTCGAAGCCGACGGAGCCCAGGGCGATGAGCAGAATCACTGCGATGACGTCGGTGAGGCGCTCCGCGATCACGATGGGCGCGGTCCGGGGCATGGGCACGCCATGCGTCTCCGCCAAGACAGCGCTCTTGAAGACCTCGCCGACCTTGCCAGGGGTGACGGTCAGCACGAACCCCGAGAGGAAGACGAGAAAGCTCTCGGACTTTGGTACACCTCGGACCTCGAGCCGCGCCAGGTAGTACTCCCACTTGGCGAAGCGCAGGACGTAGTTGAACGTGGCGAGTCCAAGCGCTGCGGCGAAGGTCCACCAGCGGAAGTCCCCGAGGCTGGCGCGGACGGCGCTGATCCCCGAGTAGACGACGAACGCGCCGTAGATCAGCACGCCGAGCAGCAGCGCGAAGAGCACGCGCCTAAGAAAGCGATTCATTGAGCGATAGGGTGGGTGGGCGACTGCGTCAGCCGCGCTTCCTGTACTGATAGACGCGCGCACTCCAGAAGGCGAGGCCAAGCAGGAGCAGGAATCCGCCGACCAAGCCAATTCCCCAACCGGGCCAGCCGAACTTGCCGTTCGCCAGCCCCTGGGGCCGAACTTCGACGATCCGCGCAGGGGCGGGACCCGCGTCCCCGGCGTCGGGTCGCTGGCTCCACACGCTCCAGGCGTCGATCCGGGCGGTGACGGGCACAGGGTTGGAACGCATCCGAGCTTCGCTTACACGTCGAACTCCCCCGAGGCAACTCAGAGACCGCCCGCTTCGACCTAGCCAGGCTGGGCGAGTGGGCCCTGACTGGGCCTTAGCCCTGCACCAAGCGAGGTTTCGGGCTAAGCTCGCGCCGCCTTTCTGGAGCTTTCGTGTCAGTCGCACCCATTGAAGAATCACAAGATATCGACCTGTTGGACCGCTGCTCCACCGCATGTGGTGCGCTCCGTGAGCAGGTCGCACACGCGGTCGTGGGGCAGAGCGAGGTCGTCGACGCGTTGCTGGTCACGCTGCTCGCCCGCGGGCACGCGTTGCTCGTCGGCGTCCCTGGACTGGCCAAGACGCTGCTCGTCTCGTCCGTCGCGCGCGCGTTGGACCTGAGCTTTGGCCGGGTTCAGTTCACGCCGGATCTGCTGCCCGCGGACATCACCGGGACTGATGTCCTGAACGAGGTCGAGGCGGGAGCGGTGGTGCGCCGTGAGCTGTC
>JAGQIY010000692.1 GCA_020430865.1 Myxococcales bacterium | reverse complement strand
GGCGCTTCGACAGGAGATCGAGGCCGACCCAGAGTTCCTGCCTCGCCACGACATCGAGGGGAAGAACCGCTCCGACACGCGCCTCACGGACTACGGCTACCGGCAGTGGTCCCAGCTCTTCAACGACCGCCAGCTCTTGCACCTCGGTCGCCTTGCGCGGGAGATCAAGAGTCTCCCCGAAGACCAGCGCCGCGCGATCGGGCTCGCGTTCAGCAGCCACCTCACGACGAACTGCATGCTCACGTCCTACGCGGCTGGATGGCGACGTCTCACTCCGCTCTTCAGCATTAGGGCGTTCCGGCACGTGCCTCGCCCCGTCGAGTTGAACCCGTGGCTCGAGGGCACGGGCCGTGGCACCTTCCCCAACGCAATCCGCCAGGTGCTGCGCGCGTCGGCGTTCGCCAAGGCGCCGAAGGAGCCCGTGCGCCGGGGCGGGTTCCGCGATGTCGAGTCCGTGGCGCCGACGACTGCACCCAGGGTCTTCAGCGGCAACGCGCGCGAGCTCACCGACATCGAGTCTAGTTCCATCGATATGGTGCTGACCGATCCGCCGTACTTCGACAACATTACCTACTCTGAGCTGTCAGACTTCTTTCAGCCGTGGCTCGAGCACATGGGGCTCGTGCCCGAAGCCAAGAAGCGCCGCGCGCTCGTGAAGCGGGCGCTCAGTGCGCGCCGGAACAGCGAGGAGAGCATCGAGGAGTTCGCTGCGAATCTCGGCGAAGCCTTCGGCGAAGTCCGTCGAGTCCTTAAGCCGCATGGACTCCTCGCGTTCACATTCCGGCACAGCACGCCCGAGGGCTGGCTCGCGATGGCGAAGGCGCTCGCGCGCAGCGGGCTCAAGCCGGTGCAAGTGCTGCCGATGCCCGGCGAGGCCGGGACGGGTCTGCATACCCACGACGGTACGAGCCTATGGGACGCGGTCCTCGTTTTCCGCAAGCTCCCGACAACGGTTCCCACGGAAGGTCTGACCAAGCAGCAGGTCGCCGCCGCGCGCGCCAGCGTGCGGCGCTGGCGCGACCGCTTCCGCCGTCAGGATCGGCTGCCATTCAACGACGCCGACTTCGCCAATCTGCTCCGCGCATCACTCGTTGGCGCTAGTCTAGGCCTCTACGGCTACGCAAAGAACACCGACATCGGCCTTCGCAGCGCACTCGAAAACGTCGTCCAAGGCTGATCGGAGAACCTAATGCCGAACATCTCCAAGCGTACGATCTCGAGCTTTCTCCGCAGCGAGTGCCTGCGACGATTGAAGCTCGACCTCACCCCGGACACCAACACATACCAGGCAGAGCGCGCGTCGTTGAACATGCCGCCTCGCGCTGTCGGCCGTCCGGGCCTGCGGGCGTTGGCAGACGCCGGGACCGAGTGGGAGATCGCAAAGGTCAACGATCTCGTTTCGACGTTCGGGATCAAGGCGACGATCGGGAACCACGCTGCGCTGTCGACGGGTGGAGTGAAGTTTAACAACGCGCCACTCTCGCAAGTGATCCAGCACGCGGCGCCGGGGACCTTTCTCGTACAGACGGAGTACTCGGTCGGAGCGACGTTCGAGAACGCGCTCGGCATTGCGGGCTACAGGGCCACGTTCAAGCTGGACTACGCCGATCTGCGGCCGGACCTCATCCAGGTGCTAAGCATCGGCGCCGCCAAGGAAGAGGTTCTCCCCGATGGGACAGTGGTTCAGGTCCATGCGAACGACACGCGTATCCCGCTGCGCATCATCGACATCAAGCTGACCGCGGAACCATCCGTCCCCTACCTAGCCGAGGTCACGTATTACGCGATGACGCTCGCGGGATGGCTCGCCGACAACAATCACACAGGGTTCTTGGTCGTCCCTGAGGCTGCAGTGTGGCCGGGCTCGCACGATGCGTCCGAGCTAGTGAAGCTGGACGCGGCTAAGCGGCAGGCAGGGCAGGTTCCCACCCACCAGGAGCTGTTTAGCGCTCTTAGCCAAGATCTCGAGATCGTGCCCTTCGGCGTGTTTGCTCCGCGCCTTCGCCGGTTCTTTCAGAGCGATCTGCAGACGGTCCTCAGCTCGACGTGGACTAACCTCGAATGGCACGTCGACAACCGCTGCATCGGCTG
>JAGQIY010000691.1 GCA_020430865.1 Myxococcales bacterium | reverse complement strand
CATCAGCGCGGGCTCGAGCAGCACGCGACGACCCTTGAGCAGGGGTAGCAGCTCCGCCGCATCTTCCCCGCGGATATCGACCGCAGGGTGCCGCGGATTGCCGCTCTCGAACCGGGTGAGGACGCGGAGCGCGTCGCGGTCCGGTGTGGGGGACATGGCCTGCCAGTTCAGCGCCACGCTGGGCAGCAGCGGCACGCGGGCATCGGTGTCCAGCACCGTGACCGTCAGCCCTCCCTGACGCACGTGAACGCGGAACTCCAGGTTCAGCGTCTTGGTCGCGCCGCGGGGAGCCAACCAGGCGCCGATGCCAGTCGGTCTCGCGGTGGCGTCCAGGTTGGGGGGGAGGTCGACTCCGGGCGGCACTGGTAGCTGCTGGAGCTGCGCTCGGCGCCGCCGGTCGCGCCGCCGGCTGGCCTTGCTCTCGCCGTTGTTCTGCTGGTTCTGCGGTTGCTGGGGCGCGGGCGGGGTCGGTTCGCGCCGCGGCAACTTCGCGCGGGCCTGGTTGCGCACGTTGATCAGCAGCGCCGCGACGTGCTTGCAGTGCTGGTTGGTCTTCTTGAAGGCCGGGCAGGTGCAAGTCGCCTTGATGCCCTCGTCGGTCAGGGAGATCTCCACTTCGTACGGGTCGGGGTCGGAGCCCTTGACGCGACCGGTCGCGTTGATGTCGTTGATCGTGACGTCCTCGACAACCCGACGCTTTTCATAGTCGAGCCCGCGCAAGAAGGTCCGCGCGCCGAGCAGGCGACGGAGGCCTCGGTCGGACAAGGTTGACAGGGAGTCCGCTAGCCGGGACTGGAGAGGAGTCGTCATGGATCGTTCCTATGCGGGCCGAAAGGGCTCCGCCTGCTAAGTGTAGCGGTGGTGGTTCGTTGCCCCGGGGTAACGGACGCTGGCGGTGTGTGGCGCCAGGCAACCCAGGCGCGCGCCGACGAAACCACAGGGAGCCTCGAAGACCACATCAGTTCAGGAAAGGCGCCGCGACCAGCACGACGGCTGCCGCGGCGAGGGTGAAGAGAAAGGCTGAGGAGCCCCCTACGTTCGCGAGCACGTCAGCGAAGGCGTCTCCACCGACGCTCGCGGTGCGGGTGTCCGTGGAACTCTTGTTGCGCGTCGCGCGACGCAGGCCACCCAGGGTGTGCTTGGTGGCATCGGCGCTGAGTGCCAGCACGAGGCCGGTGCCCGTGCCCAGCACGAGGAAGGCGACGAGTGCCTGGAGGGCCACGCTCCCATCAGCGACGCCGTACAGGCGGCGCAGCCCGAGTCCGAGCAACAGCGGAACCGCGAGACCAAGCAGGGTCGGCCGAGCGAGGCGCTCCAGCGCATTTCGTCCAGCGAGCTCGATGCAGGCCTTGTAGGTCGGCGTGAAGTCTCGTGAGATGGCACCAGTGGCTCCGCGGGGAACCGAGCGCAGCTGGCGTTCCACCTCCTTGCCCAGCGCGCGGGCCGCGCGCTCCGCTCTGCCCATGGCACCGCTCGAGTAGAACAGGACCAGCGCTGCGCCGAGCATGCCCGCCCAGATCACGGCCGGGTGGCTCAGAGAGAGCGTGGAGCCGAGACCCGCCAGGCAAGGCGCCGCCAGGACGCCGAGCAGGGTCCCACTTGCGCCGGCGAGCAGCATGTGCGTCGAGGCGGCGCCCAGAGAGGCGAAGCCGGCGTTGTCCAGCGCCTCCGTACGCCGCTCTACGTCAGTGCTGCCGCTGCGGCTGAGGCTGGCGACGCCGCGGGCGTTGTCGGCGATCGGCGCGAAGGTGGCCAGCGTGAGCAGGTAAGGGGAGGGCACCAGGACGGCAGCCACGCTGACCAACAGGCTGAGGGCGCCGGCTTCGCTCATGGCGCTGCGAGAACCAATGAAGTGAGCCGCCGTGAGCCCAACGCCCAGCACGGCGAGCGGCAGCAACGCGGCCCCGCTGCCGCGCGAGAGGCCGTGGATGATCAGCGCGCTGGGGCCATCCCTCAACGCCTCGTTGTTGTCCCTGGAGTTGCTCCGGGCCCGCTCCTGCATGAAGCCAGTGACTTGGGCCACTCCGGTCGTGGCCAGGAGTCCGAGCGCACCCGCGCCAGCGAAGCGCCACCACTCCCCTCGCACCAGCCAGTAGGCCGCGCCGACGATGCCCGACAGCGCGATCAGCCAGGCTACGACCTGGCCCCGCACGAGCGCGCCGCGCGGAACCGAGCCTTCCGTGGTGCGCACGACCAGCAGGCCGATGCTGGCGGCGAATACACCAAACGCCCTGACGAGAAGCGGAAGCAGCGCGAGCCCCAGCGCCCCGGGCACGCTGGTCAGGTTCTTCTCGTACACCCAGAGACCGACGATCAGCATCGCGACGTGGCTGGCGCTGGCAGCGACGAAGCTGGTCAGCGTCCGACCCACCACGAGTCCGACGTGGTCTCCCACCAGATCTGCAACCATGGCGGGATTGCGAGCGTCGTCGTCCTCGAGTCCTGCGATGCGGCTGCTGGTGAGGTCGCCCCCTGCGTCACTGGCTGCGTGGTATATCGAGCCGCCTCGTTGTAGCAGGAGCCCCGCGGTACCTGCTCCGAGAGCAATCGCAGGCAGCAAGGCCGCCACCGAGGGCACCCAGGTCGCGTCGGCACCGAGCTTGAACGCTCCTCGCAGACCTGCCACCAGGGCCGCGAAGCTGACCACCGAGATCGCCGCGACCGTTTCCGCGAGTAATCCGGCGACGCCCCCCGCTCTCACCGCGATGCTCAGCGAGCGATCGAGGCTGAGCCGTGATGCAGCGACGCAGCGCACGCTGGCCTTGTGCGCGACGTGCGCCGCAGCGTAGGCGGTGACGGAGGCGCCCAGGCCGCCGAGCAGGGCAGCGACGAGCGCCCACAAGCCCGCGTCGACCCTTCCGACACCCTTTCCGGGAAGGAACCCGTAAAGCGCGAAGCACAGCGCGGAAACGAGCAAGAGCGAAAGCAAGACTCGCTTGAGGCCTCCCCAGATGAAGCCCTGAACCGCGCGCTCCATCGCGTTTCCGAGCCTGCGCAGCTCTGCCCCGCCAGCGTCTCGGGCCACGAGCCAGCGCGCCATGACGATGGCGAAGACTAGGCCAAACCCGTTGACCCCAAGGACCAATGCGAACTCGATCACGACGGCACCAAACGGGGCGCACCCCGCGGCTTTGGCGCCCGCTCCAGCTTCCAGGCGTCATCCCTCACGCGCGCTGCGTGAGCTGCTGGGGCGAATATCGCCACCAGCCGGCTGGGCCTGGCTCTTGGGAACGGGCCAAAGGCAAGCCGCTAGTCTGAGAGCCGGAGGCCCTGCGAGTGCCAGCGTGCCAGGTGGCGCCACTTGCTCAGCTCCACCATCAGGCTGGGTGGAGCAGATCCTGACCTGGTTTGGCTCCCACGAACGCTCGCCAGGCCCGTCTCCTCGGCAGGGGCCGGTCGTCTCCACAAAGAAGCGACGAGCCGTTTGAGCGCGTCCTAGCACGGGGTCTGACGGAGGAGCAAGCCAGGATGCAACCGGGGATCGCCGAGGGGGATCGTTTGTGTGAGGACCGAGAAACCACTCATTTTGCTCGCGGTTCCACGCCCACAAAAGCAGCAGGGGCAGGCGACCGATCGTGCGGTCACCCACCCCAGGGCTCAGCCGAAATCCGCCGCGAGCGGACTACTCGGCGCGGGTCTTCGCCTGAATCACCATCAGGTGGTACTTGCCGAACTCGCTCTGCCCGAGCGTGAACAGCACCTCGCTCAGGGTGCGGAACGGCGTGGTCCCGTCGGCGATGATGATCGCTTCGGAGGGCAGGTTGGGATCCAGCTGCTTCGCGCTGCGTACGGCCTTGTCCGTCTTTCGGGCCTCCTGGAGGCGAGAGCCAAGCGGGGTGATGTAGAGATCGTTGGGCCCCTTGCGCTTGTGCCTCGCGCCAACCCCTGACTGAATCTGGCTCTCACGGCTCGGCAGCTTGAGCACGCTGTCGTCGTCGACCAGGATCTGCGACTTGGAGATCGTGACGACCACGCCCTCCTGCGAGGGCTGAGTGCGGATGACGCTGTTCGGTAGCTTGAGATCATCCGACTGCGGGATCGACGCGCTCGATTCCCCGAGGTTCTTCAACAGGAACACCAGGATGATCGTCATGATGTCGAGCATCGCGGTGATGTTGAGGAAGTTGATCTCCGGCTCCTCCGCGTTGCGCCGAATGGCGCTGCGTAGGGCGGCCTTGTACTTCACGACCGACGCCTTGGGGCGCGGCGGAGACTGCTGGGGGCCCGCGTCGCTCATTTGGACACCTTGAAGTTGACGTCGGTGAACAGCGGATCACCGGCGGACGTGTTCCGCAGGGAATCCATCACGCTCACGATGGTCTGGTAGTCCGTGCCCGGGTTGGGGGCGAGGTAGACGTTGTTCTCCTCCTTGAAGTCAGGGGAGGAGTCCTTCAGCTTCTT
>JAGQIY010000690.1 GCA_020430865.1 Myxococcales bacterium | reverse complement strand
CACGGGGCGGGGGCCTGGGGGAGAGGCGGGCTGCACAGCGCCTGCGCTCGCATCCAGCGCCACGGGCTGCTCGCTTTTCGCCCTGGCGGCGTCGCCCGGCCTCTCGACGGAGCCCAGCGCCGCCGCGCTGGGGGAGTGGGGCACCATCGCGCTGAGCTCTCGCGGTGCCGTCGAGCTGGGCTCGGCGAGCGCCGCCGCGTCTGGCGTGTCGGCGGCGACTGGCTCGGCGCGGGGAGTCGTCCCGAGCGTCGCGACCGCAGCTCCGGCGACGACCAGCACGAGGACCGCGAGTGCCACCACCCAGGCGCGCCGCGTTCGGCTCGGAACCGGCTCCACCGGGCGGGTGTTCGCCGTCCCGTGTTGCGTGTTGAGGGCAACATCCGAGACCGCGATCGCCGCCAGCTCGGCTTCCGCATCCTCAAGCTGGGGCGGCTCGGGCGCACCGCGCGCGGGATCGAAATCGGGATCCACGATGCCGCGAAGCGCCTGGATCTGCTCCCGCACGGATGCAAAACGCAGCTCAGGGTTCCGGTTCGTGGCCCTGAAGAACCAAGCGTCGAAGCTCTCGGGGACGCTCGCCCGGCTCGACGGCGGGGGAGCATCCTCGGAGCATATCTTGATCACGAGATCGGCGAAGGTCTCGCTCACGAAAGGCTTGGCCTGGGTCACGCACTCGTAGGCGATCACCCCCAGCGCCCATATATCCGCACGGTAATCGAGCGCCTTGTCACCCCTCAGCTGCTCGGGGCTCATGTAGTGCGGCGTGCCCAGAACGGCGCCAGTGCGCGTCGTATCCTCGGTCGTGTGCTGGAAGCGCGCCTTCGCGATACCGAAGTCGAGGACCTTGGCAATTTCCTCGTCGTCGTTCCGGATCAAGAAGATGTTGTCCGGTTTGAGGTCGCGGTGCACCACGCCCGCTGCGTGAGCGCGCGAGACAGCGCGGCCGACCTGGACCAGGACGCGGGTCGTTTCCGCGAGGCTCAACGCGCCACGATCCAGACGCTGGGCGAGGGACTCGCCCTCGAGCAGCTCCATCACGATGAACGGGATCTCGTCGTGGACGCCGTGATCGAGGATCTGCACGACATGCGGGCTGCGGATCGCCGCGGCGGCTTGCGCCTCACGCTTGAAGCGCGCTCGCCCCTCGGAGGTGCGAGCGATCGTGGGGTCGACCAACTTCAACGCAACGTCGGACTCCAGAGTCAGGTGCCGCGCGCGCCACACGGTGCCCATGCCGCCCTTACCCAGGCGGCGGATGAGCTGGAACCGCTCGCCGACGATGTCGCCGGCGTCGAGCGGTGTTCCCTGAGCGTCAGTCACGAGGCAGAGCATAGCTCGCTCGAGGACGGCGTCAGCGCGGCTTTGAAGAAGCGAGACCCCGAATGGACGAAAGGCCAACCCGGAACCGGGTTGGCCTTCACAGGTCTCGAGTCTCGCGAGCTCAGGCAGCCTTGGCCTTCGCCTTGGCCTTCTTGCTGCGAGCCTTCTTCTTCTTGGGCGCCGCGGGAGCCTTGGCAGCCTTCTCCGCGCGCTTGGCGCGCTTGCTCGCGGCGCCGTGCTGGTCGAGCAGCGCAGGCGTCGAGAGGCGCTCGAGACGCGCCT
>JAGQIY010000689.1 GCA_020430865.1 Myxococcales bacterium | reverse complement strand
GTGAGCTTCAGGATGCGCTCGGTGGTCGTGGTCTTGCCCGCGTCCACGTGGGCGAAGATCCCGATATTGCGGTATAAACTCAGGTCCGTCATGGCTTCTCGATTTCGCGCCGACCAGGCGCCAGGTTCAGGGGCTGTTTGGGGAGACTCGACTGGCTGAGCACCTTGGCGCGCAGTCAGCGACTCATCAGCTCGGCTCGGGTTTGCCGTTTGGTGTGGGTTGTTTGGGAGCGCGCCGACTCGAGTCACGCGGTGGATACTCACGAAGCCGGGTTTCCGCCGAAGGGCAGGAAGAAGCCTGCATCGTGGCGCCGGGACGTAATCGATCTTGGGCCGACAGTCCAATCCCGTATCCATCCCCAGGGCCGTCCGGACGGGCTCGCCAGCCGTGCGCACCACAGAGGTTCGGCCTCGATCGCCGCAGCCTCCGATTAACTCGAATAATTTCAGTAGTTTAAGGGGCCACGGCGGGGGCTCCTGGGGCTCCGCGGCGCGGCCAAGTCCAGCTCGGCAAGCAGCGCGATCGGCCAGGGTTTCTGGGGGTGAGGGGAGCGACGTCCGGGTTGCGCCACCCAGCGCGCGCGTCGGGAACCCCTGCTGGCGAGCCCTGCTTGCGGTCGCTGAGCGTCCTTCGCCGAGGCTGGGACGTCCCGCGAGCAGGATGCTCGGGCGCGAAGCTGCGTTCCTCACCCCCATTCCTCGGGGCAATGACCCGAGCGCTGTCAAGAGCAGGTGACGCGGGTGCGCTAGCTGACGTCACCGATGGCGCGAGTCAGCTGCACCAGCACGTAGGGCTGGACGACGATGGCCGTCCACGCGGCGTCGCAGGTGTCGGCCCAGCGCGCGCGTTCTTGCCGGCTTGGTTTGCGCAGATGGCCGCGCTCGATCAGGGCCTGAACGCGGACCACGTCGTCCATGGCGACGCACACCCCGCACTCGATCAGGCTGACGTCTGCGTCGACGACGAACACCGCGTCGCGCACCAGGTGCGCCTTCAGATCACTGAAGTAAACGGGACCCAGCGTCTCGCTGAGGCGGGTGCGGATCGCAGTCTCCAGGTTCATTGGCTCGCTCATGTCCGCGGAAGCATGACCCCAGAGAGGCCCTCGCACAAGGGACTACCCTGGACCCGACGCGCACGGCGCGACGCACCGCGCGCCGCCGAGCCGATTCCGCGCGGCTTTGACTCGAGCGCGCTCCTCCCGCGGGGAGACGACGATGCTCCCCGGCGTCCGGCGTTCAGCAGCGTCGAGGCCACTGACTCGCCACACCGACGCCAGCGAGCGATCAGTTATTGCCACATGGCAATATCCTGACACGAACCGAGCGGAGGCCTGAACGCGCGAGCGCCCTGCGGCCAAAAGTCCCACCCGACGACCCGGGGTAACATTGCGCGCACTCTGGGTGGGGCGAGGTGCTAGCGTACGGGCAGACTCAGCCGATGCCCGACTCCAGCGCGCTCCCCGAGAGGCGTGAGCCTCAGCCTGCCCGGGAGACCGCGGAGCGGGGCGCTGCGCGCGACTCGGAGTCGGACCCGCGCTCTGGGACGCCGCAGTCGCGCTTTCGCTATGGGCTCGGCTTGATCGGGGTGGCGGTGGCGGCGGCTGGGTTTGCCATCGTGTTCCGTGCGTCGCTGGCCTGGCTGAACCGCGCGCTGTTCGGCGCCTCCGACGTGGTGGCGGCGATCTCGAGCCTGAAACCATGGCAGCGAGCGCTGATGCCCGCCGTCGGCGCATTCCTGGGAGGATTCCTCTCGCGGCTGGTCACGAGCTCTGGCGGTGTGGGAGATGTGATGGAGGCGGTGGTGCTCGGGCGTGTGCGCCTGTCGATGCGCAGCACGCTCCTGAAGTCCAGCGCCTCCTGGCTGGCCATCGCCAGTGGCGGCTCCCTCGGTCGCGAGGGTCCGTTGATCCAGTTCGGTGGTGCTGCTGGCCAGCGCCTGGGCACCGCGCTCCGCCTGCCCCTGACCCAGACGCGGATCCTGATCGCAGCAGGCACGGCGGCGGGCTTCGCCGCGGCCTACAACACGCCGTTCGCGGCGGTGCTCTTCGTGCTGGAGGTGGTGATCGGCGTGGTGGTGCTGGAGGCGTTCTGGCCCTTGTTGATCGCGACCGTCCTCGCGACCAGCATCACGCGCGCAGTGGCAGGTCCGGGTCCGATCTACGGAGAGCACAGCTTCGCCATGACGAGCCGCTGGGAGCTGTTGGCGTTCGCTGGTCTTGGCCTGGTGGTGGCCATCGGCGCGCAGTGCTTCATGCGCCTGCTCAGCTGGGGCGAGCACACCTTCAAGCGACTCCCGTGGAGCAAGCCTTTCCGTGTGGCACTGGGAGGGCTGATGGCCGGGGCCGTGATCGCGTTCCTGCCGGAGGTCTCGGGAAACGGCTACGAGCCCCTCAATCGACTGCTCGATGGTGAGTTCTCGGTGACCTTCGTGCTGATGTTGCTGATCGGCAAGATGCTGGCGACCACGTCGTCGGTCTCTTCGGGCAGCCCAGGTGGCGTGTTCACGCCAACCCTTCTGGTGGGTGGAGCCATCGGCTTCATGGTGGCGACGGGGCTGGTGGACGCGGGCTGGTTGCCGCCAAGCGCCGTGGGCGGCTACACGCTGGTGGGCATGGC
>JAGQIY010000688.1 GCA_020430865.1 Myxococcales bacterium | reverse complement strand
CTGGATAGCGTGGATTGCCGCTCACTTCGATCACGCACAGCCTGAGCGACCGATACACCTGGGGAGCCGCCAGCCCCGCGCCATCCGCGTCGCGCATGGTCTCCACCATGTCGTCGATCAGGCGCTCCAGCACTGGACTGCCGATCTCTTCTGGGGACACTTCGCGGGCACGCTCTCTGAGTACGGGCTCCCCGAGCTGCGCGATCTTCAGAATCGTCATGCTCAGTCCGCCTTGGCCCGTGGTGTCCAGGGCACGTCGACCTGACCGGCCTGATGATTGGCGGCCCTGGCCTGGACGAACAATAGATCACTCAGCCGGTTGAGGTAGCGCACCAGCGGTTCGCGCACCGGTGTGCTCTGACGCGCCTCGAGCACCCGTCTTTCCGCGCGGCGACAGACACAGCGGGCCTGATGCAAGAACGCAGCTGGCATGCAGCCTCCCGGCAAGATGAAGTTCTTCAGCGGCTCGAGCCCCGCCTCCAGCGCGTCGATCTCTGCTTCGAGGCGCTCGATGTGGGCGTCGCCCACCGGTTCGAGGCCGAGCTTGTCCTCCTTGCCCGGCGCGCAGGCGAGCTCGGCTCCCAGGGTGAAGAGCTCCGTCTGGATCCGCGCCAGGGACTCGTCCAGTGCTCCGCTGACGCCGGCCGCGCGTGCGAGCCCCAGCACGCTGTTCGCTTCATCCACGGTGCCATAGGCCTCCACGCGTGGGTCGGCCTTGGGCACGCGGACCCCGCCGAACAAACCAGTCGTCCCGTCGTCACCCGTGCGGGTGTAGATCTTCATGGCCGCGAACATAGCAGGCCCTGGCGGACTGCCAGCGGAACGCGAGGAGCGGGAGGTCGGAAGAGGCGTTCCTCCGAGGGACGGCTAGCTGAGGGCGCGCGCGAAGGCGCGGTATCCTTCCCGCCAGGCATCGATATCCCGGGACGTGCCGTCGGTGATCTGCACGCCGAAGCCTGGGGGCACCGTGGCCGTCCCGTTCGGCCCCCAGGGCCGCCGCCACGCGACTTGACCCTCGAGGCGCACGCGCCGGTCGGAGCGCGGCGGTGTCAGCTCGAGCCACACCACGTCCTCGCCGGGAGGATTCAGCGTACGCACGTAGAGTCCTCCGAGGCTGACGTTGTAGCTGTAGCCCTGGTCGTCTTGCTCCAGCCCCGCGGCGCGGAAGTCCACTCGCGTGCCATAGAGCAAGCGCGCGCTGGCGCGGTTGTCGACGCCCTGGTTGCGCCCCAGCTCGTTGGCCAGGAACAGCACGTTCTCCGGTGGGGCGAAGCCATCGCACACGGTCGCCCGGGTCGTGCCCACGAGCTGTTCTCGAAGCTCAGCCAGGCTGCGCGGCGCGGAGGTCAGGATCCACAGCGCGTCGCTGCCGGCCTCCCGCGCTTCTTCCAGCACGGCCCGAGGATGAGCGTCGAGCTCGGCGTTGATCACCACCAGCGCGAACTCCGGAGAGCGCGCGAAACTCAGCGTGTCTTCGTGTTCGACGGCGAACGTCACCTGGTATCCCGCATTCCGAAGCACCCCGGCCAGAGCCACGCGTCGAGTGTGATCCGGCTCGCACACCAGCGCGCGGCCACGTCGCGCGCTCGGAGGTACCAGCCCGTCCTTGGGCAGCCGGCGTAGGCGCTCGAGCAAGGCCCGGGGGTGGCGCAAGCTCACTGCATCGTCGCCGCCCCAGCTGAACGCGCTGGCGAAGCTCAGGTCGTTCAGCTCGGGGGAGAGAGCGAGCACTGGGACCTGCGCGAGATGGCTCTGGGCGCGCACGTCGCAGCAAAACTCCTCGCAGCCCGACAAGCTGGCGTCCACGAGGATGGAGTGAGGAGTCTTCCCCGCACAGCTCTCGCGAGCTTGTTCCGCGGACCCGCACAGCTCGAGATCCAGTGTCGCTTGATCCGCGATCCCGGCGAGCCGAGTTCGCTCCTTGGCCCCGAAGCTACCGAGCGCGACCAGCGTGGTGCGCTGGGGCGCCGCGGCGATGAGCGTCTCGCTGGTGGGCTCGGCGGGTTCGCTGGGAGTTCCAGCGAACTGGTCGAGGTCCAAGGGCTGAGCGGCGTCGAACGTAGCTTTCATCTACGCTGCTGAACGGTCGCTCTCGCGTCTGACTTGAGGTGTCAGGCAGTGAGGATCTGCTTGATCTCGCCTTCGATGCTCGCGGGCTCGACCTCTTTTGCCAGCGCAAGCTCCTGAACCAGCAGGCTTCGTGCCTGATCGAGGAGGCGGCGCTCGCCAAAGCTCAGGTCCTTGTCGAACTTCAGCCGATACATGTCACGCAGCACCTTGGCGATCTCGGTAGGCAGACCGCTCTTGAGCATCTCGGTGTAGGCACGAAAGCGCCGACTCCACGGCTGGACGTCCACCGCGACCTCGGGGGCCTTGAGGATGTCGAAGATCTCCTCCGCCTGGTCCGCCTGCATGACGCGTCGCAGCCCAACTCGCTCCGCCGCTTCCATGGGGACCATCACCTTGAGGCCCGTGTCCATGATGCGCAGGACATAGATCGTCGCGTTCCGGCCCCCGAGCTCCCGCTGCTCGAGTTCCATCACCTCACCCACGCCGTGGGAAGGATGCACTGCTTTTTCGCCCACTCGAAAAGTCGGCGAGGTGGTTCCGTTCGAACCGTTCGTCTGAGACGCCATCACTGGCTTTGCGCTCCTTGCCCGGAGAAACCCCCCGAAGCGGCGCGGGTCATACACTCTCGATTGCTCTGGGTCAATCGCACCCAGGTTCTGAAACCAGCACGATAAACCCACGAGATTTCTGGGAAATCACTCACTTAGCGGGTCCCCAGGCGAACCGGGGCTAGCTTCGGGGGGCGTTGGCTCTTGGTCCAGTCGCATCAGCTCGTCCACATCCGCCGCGACGGCGGCGTGCAAACCCGACAGCAGCCGCTGGAGATCCGCGTCGATTTCCAGTTTCAGCAGGTCGTCCCCACCGCTCACCACGGGCTTGGCGGTGAGTCGATCGAGACCAAACAGCGCTCCGGTGGAGCTGGCGGAGAGCTCGTCCCAGGCGTCCATCAGCCGTGCAGTCGAATCGGGTCCCAGCGCCTTCCAGTCGCCGGTCAGGTAGAGAGTGAAGCGGCCGACCCCGGCGTTGGCCCCCTCGAGTGGGCGCAGTGTGATGGCCACGGCCAGCGTGTGCGCGAGCAGGCCGTGAGCCCCTTGCATCCACTCGCCCGAGAAGGGGCCGGGGGCGAGGAACACCAGGGGCGCGTCGAGCGCCTCCTTGGGCAGGGTGCTCAGCGCGGCCCCGTGGAGGGCTGACGGTGACTTCTTGAGCTTGCGTCGCGCGAACGCCTCGACGACCCTCGCTGGCGTTGGATCCCCCACGGAAACAGCGACGAGGTGTCGGTCCAGGCGTACCAGAGTCTGAGGGGTCCTGCCCACCACGCCCGTCGTGCGCCACAGCTCGGGATGCGGATGCTTGCGACCCTTGGACGTCAGCAGGCGCGTGGCGAAGCGCTCTTCGACCAGCGCGTCCTCGTCTCCAACCCGGGCGATGTACAGCGTCGCGTAGTCGAAGCCCGCCACTGCAGCCGCCGAGAGCGCTCGGGGATCGACGCCGCTGCTCGACATGTAGTCGTTCAGGCTCTGCTCCGGCACCAGACGCGAGAGCGCTTGCCGAACCTTGGGTGCGGCGAGCAGGCGCTTCGGTTGTGCCAGGACGAGCCAGCGCAGCCCAGCAGCCGGGACGTAGTCCGCGGGCGCACCGAGGTAGAGCGGGGAAGCCTTGGGCTTCTGTTGGGCGTCGTTCGCCCTTGGCGTCGTCGACGCTGGGGTGCTCCCGCCGCAAGCGACCAGGAACGACGCCACGCCGAGCACCACCGCCAGCCGTCCGAGGCTCAACGCTCGGGCCCCACGCTAGGTCGGATCGGCACGTTCACCCCTTCACCTGAACATAGGCGAAGCGTCGCTTCTTGGAGCCGACTCGCAACAGGTAGCGTGCGCCTCGCTGCAACAGGTGCTTGACGTCCGTCACGCGTTCACCATCCACCTCGACGCCGCCTTGCTCGATCATGCGTCGACCTTCACTGGTCGACTTCACCAGGCCGGCCTCGCTGAGCGCCTTGCCGAGTGAGAGCGCTGCTCCGTCGGTGGAGAGCTCGTGCTCGGGGACGTCGTCAGGAACTCCGTCCTTCAGATAGGTGGAGTCGAACTCCTGGCGGGCGGTGCTCGCCGCCGCCGCGTCGTGAAAGCGCGCGATCAGCTCCTCCGCGAACAGCTTCTTGGCTTCCAAGGGGCCGGATTCCGCGCGGATTGTCTCGATCTCGAGGTTGCCACGCCCGCTCAGCAAGTCGTAGAAGCGCCAGATCACGCTGTCGTCGATCTGCATGCACTTGCGGAACATCTCGATCGGTGCCTCGGTCACGCCAATGTAGTTGTCCGCGGACTTGCTCATCTTCTTGCCCACGACTTTGCCGTTCTCGATGCGCGCGTCGATGCCCTCGAGGATGGGCGTGGTGATGACGATCTGCGGCTGCTTGCCGTAGTGCTTCATCAGGTCGCGCCCCACCATCAGGTTGAAGAGCTGATCGGTGCCCCCGATCTCGACGTCACTCTCGAGCGCGACCGAGTCGTAGCCCTGCAGCAGCGGGTAGAGGAACTCGTGCAGGTAGATGTCCTTGTTTTGCTCGTACCGATCACGGAAGTCGCGGCGTTCCATGGTGCGGGCGACGGTGCGCTTCGCCGCCAGCTCGATCACCTGATCCAGGGACAGCTTGCCCAGCCATTCACTGTTGTAACGAACCTCGGTGAGCTTCGGGTCCAGCACCTTGAAGGCCTGCGCCTTGTAGGTCTCGGCGGAGTCGAGCACCTGCTCTCGGGTGAGGCGTGGGCGCGAGTCGTTCTGTCCAGTCGGGTCACCGACCATGGCCGTGAAGTCGCCGATCAGGAACACCACGTGGTGCCCCAGCTCCTGGAACTGACGCATCTTCTGCATCAGCACGGTGTGCCCGACGTGGAGGTCAGGACGCGTGGGATCGAACCCGGTCTTGATCTTCAGTGGCCTGCCCGATCTCAACCGCTCCGCGAGGTCCGCTTTCTCATGCAGATCCACGACCCCGCGGGTCAGCAGCTCGAGCTGCTCCTCGACGCTCACAGCACTCATGGGGCTCGGGGTATGACACACCCAGCGGGTCGCGCGTCAGAGTTTGTTGCCGCTGCGGCTCGTCGTCCGAGGGGGTGGAAAGGCCTCGGCGAACCAACGAGCACGTCGTGGGCTAGGGGCTTGGGGACGACTCAATCGTCGTCGTCGGAGTCGTCGCGCAGCGGGAGCTCGCCAGCTTCCCCCGCCTGTCGCCGCGCCTCGAGCTCGCGCTCCCGGCTGGCGTTGACCAGCTCCTTCAGCTCCTTGCCCACCTTGAAGAATGGCAAGCGCTTCGCGGGCACGGGAACTGGCTGTCCGGTGCGCGGGTTGCGCCCGTCGTAGGGCTTGTAGGGACGCACCGTGAAGCTGCCGAAGCCGCGGATTTCGATGCCTTCGCCGCGCTGGAGGGCCTGGGTCATGGCGTCGAACACGCAGTTGACGACCATCTCTGCCCGCGCCTTCGTCAGCTCCGACCTGGCTGCTATGGCTTCGATGAGCTCACTCTTGGTCATTCCCCACTCCTCTGGCGTGCCGCTCGTACGCACGGTCGCGACACCGCAAATCGTCCCCGCCAGCAGGGGAATTGTCAACGATTTCAATAGGGCACGCTTGGTTCGGGTGGGTAGGCAACGCACCTCCAGGGGGGCAGTGTCCTCATCGCATCCTGCCCACTGGGGCCCTCGGTGCGAGTCTCCTACAAAGCCTCCAGGGTCACCACGTCCAGCACGAAATCTGTTTGAGTTACAGATACTTGCAGAGTTGACCGGGGCAGTCTGCCAGGTCCCTCCCGTGGCTCCAGTCGAACCTCGGGCAAGGCGACCTCGACACACTGACCTGCCTCGAACGCGAGCGGCGTGTGCACCTCGTCGTCCGCAACGCGAAGCTCCACGGTGCCCGGATCGCCGTCTCGCATGCGCGCCCAGCGCGTGGTCAGGCGGTACCGACCTGGTTTCGACGCCACCAACTCGAGCTTCACCGTCGTGGCGAGCCGGCCCTCCAGCGTCATGCGCTCGGAGTGCCTGGGATCTGCGCGAAAGCGCAGACCCCGACGCTGGCTGACGCACGCGCCTGGGGGCCAGTCAGGGTGCACCCAGCCTCCACTCACTGCACGTGGTGGCCAATCGGACTCCGCTTCCAGCCGGATCTCCCGGGGCCGGGGGGGAGGGGACAAGGCGCTCCAGGTAGGCGGAGAATTTCCGTGAGGATCAAAATCGTAGAACCAGCCTCGAGCGTCCAACGCCTCGAGCAGCAGCGCTTCTCGGCTGTCGTAGCTGCGCCGAGCGACGATCAGCTGATGCCTCTGACCGGCGCTCCACGCCCGAAAGGCCCCGGGATCGAAGCCCAGGTTGAAGCCATGATCCGTATCCACGAAGATCACCTGGGCGCGGTCGTCACCCCCGACGTGGCGCCGCACCTCGGCGCTCGGTGGGAACATCGGCTGACCGCCTTCTCGCTTCATCAGCGCGTGATGATCATAGGCCGCGTGCAGCGCGAAGCCGATCAGGCCGAGGCTTGGTACCCAGCGTCGAAACCTCCAGTTGGCGATAGCCGAGGCCAGTAGCAAGTGTTCGAATGGCAGCGCATCGACGTAGAAGCGGGCGCCGCCTCCGGGGTAGTTGCCGTCGAAGTAGAACGGGGCGTAGAGCAGGACCTGGAGCAACAGAGATCCCGCAAGGAAATGCGTGACGCTGGAGCGCCTCCCCCGATACACCAACCACGGAACGGCCAACGCGAAGCACTCCAGGTTCGCAGCGTCGGTCAGGTGTGCCTTGAGCCGGCGGCCGGTCGTGGCGAGCATCTGGACGAAGCCGAAGCCGTTGGGCATCTGACTCTGGATGAAGTCACCGTGCTCGAAGACACAGCCGCGGGCGCCGAGACCGTAGCCGAAGCAGCCTGGGGGACCGTCGGCCAGCGCGTAGTAAGCGAGCTGAGAGGAGCCGAACAGCGAGCCCGACGTGGCGGCCTGGTGCCACAGCCAGAGGCCAACGCCGGGCAACGCACCGGCTGCGATCCACAGCGGCCAGCGTGCGGCGACGCCCGCGGTCGCAGTCGTCCGTCGCAGCAGCAAGAGGCTGAAGGCTGCGGCGATCGCGGTGAAGGGGCGAGTGGCCAGGAGCCACCCCAGGCACAGTCCGGCCCCGAGCATCCAGCTAGTGCTCGAACGACCGGAGCTGGATGCCCAAGCGCGAAGTGCGAAGTAGACCGCGCCGAGCCACAGCACGGCGCACAGGCCGTGGCTCATGGTGTCCGCGGTGTGATAGCGCAGCGTCGCAGAGAGCGTGGAGAGCAGCGCTGCCCAGCACGCCACGCGTCGATCCGATGGAAAGAGTCGCGCAGCGCAGGCGAAGGTGAGCGTGGTCAGCAACGCTGCGAGGACTGGTCCGAGCCACATGGGGGCGCTCGAGGCCTGGAACGCCGCGAGCGCCAGCGGATATCCTGGAGGAAATATGACCGCCTGACGCAGCGGCGCGGTGGGCAACAGGAAGCGCCCGGAGAAGCTTGCCTCCACGCTCGGGACGGCGAAGTCGAAGTGCCCCGCTGCGAAGCTCCGCGCCTCCAGCCAGTAGCTGGTGGCGTCGATGATGCGTGGACCACCGCGCAGGTAGAACTCCACGTAGCCCGCCGAGAGCACGAAGGACGTCAGCGCCAATCCCCAGAGAACCGCGCGCGGTCGACGCAGCAGGAACTCCGCCGCTGGGCGCGGTCGCAGCGCAAGCAGCGCAAGCGCCACCCCCGCGCCAAGCGTGGCCCAGGCGACGGCGTCTGGCGGTGCGCCGAACCTGCCGAGGGGTGTGGTGAGGCCCTGCACGGCGATAGCCTAGTCCGGGATCAAGGCTCGACGAGTGAGCGTTTGCGCTGTGAGGCGCCGCCCTGGAGCAGCCACACGTGGTACAGGATGCGTTCGCCCTCGAGCTGCTTGAGCCGAAAGCTCACCTCTGGGCCGAGCACGCTGGCCGGGACGTCCAGGCTCACTTCTCGCCAACCGTCGCTGGGTTCCAGACTCATGGTCCCCAGGGAAACGGTGCCGGCAAAAACCTCGAGCGTCGAGCGCGTCGCCTGAGCGGCTCGCACCACGAGTCGAGCGGGTTGCTCGGGCCTGGCGCGCAACACGAACGAGGTCTCGGATCCCTGGGGAACGATGCGTCCCGCATCCCAGAGATCGCGATCGGGGTCGTTCGGGTTGGGCAAGAGCTTCATGGTGACGAAGCCCAGGGCGCCCTGGATCGCGAACCGGTGCTGTCTTTCGCTCACCAGATCCGCCAGGTCGAGCTCGTCGCTGATCGTCTCGTCCGCTCCCAAGACGAAGGGCTGGCCGCTGCCTTCGAAGCTCTGCCAGTTGGCCCGGTAGATCACCTTGTCCGCGCCTCCGCAGATCACGTTTCCGCGAACCGGGATGTGTGCCAGCGCGTCGCCGAACCACAGGGGCAGCGTCCCCCACCAGCTGGGGTAGATGGCCATCGCGTTGGGACGGTCCTCCGCTGGCATGCGTTCGATCAGCTCCAGCGCAGCGGGGACCCCCCACTGGCTGGCGCGGGCGAAGGGGAGGTCGTGGTAGCCACCGAGCCCGATGATGTCCAGCCCGGGCAAGTCCGAGCGATAGGTCAACGCTCCGGCGTCGCCCACCAACACGCGGCGCGGGCCGAGCTGCTTCAGGAGCGTTCCAGCCGTCAGGTGTTGATCGCGGATGTTGCGCGACGCCCTCGCGAAGAACCAGACCTGTTCACGGAAGCGTGGGAGCTGGTTGACGATGAAGAGCGTTGCCGCGAGGATACCGAAGGCAGCCTGGAGCAGGTGCAGTCTGAAGCCTCGGCTGGCGCGCGCTGGGCGAATCGAGAGCAGGCCGCCGAGTCCAAGCGCTGCGAGCATCAGCAGCCAGGCCAGCGCGGGCATCGTGTAGCGCTCGTTCTGCCAGCGGACCTGACCGTTCAACGCGACGATCAGCACCCAGGAGGCCGCGCTGAGCCACAGCAGGATCGCGTACCTTCGAGTCCGTGCCGGCACCAGAGCAAGCGCACCTAACCCCCACAAGATCCAGCCCCAACCGGGTTGCTCCGAGAGGTGGTAGTGGGTGATTCGGAGCACCTGGTACTTGGTGTGGAAGACCCAGGCGTCCCAGACCTGCTGGCGGCTGAGATGGGGGTGGTACATCTCGAGCTTGACGAGCGCTCCGGCGGCGGTGCTGTTGCCGGTGAGGAGCTTGTTGGCCACGGCGTGGGCCAGCAGCACCGAGAAGGCCGGCACGCCACACCAGATCAGCGCCGCGAGACCGCTCCTTGCACCTCGGCGCCTCAGCACGGCGTAGGCAGCGCTGCAGCCGAACAGCGCGACGATCAGCGCCGACTCGGGTCGTGTCGCCACCAGCAACGCTCCACACAGACCCAAGCGCGCGGCGCCTGGCCACATTCTTGTTGCCGTGGGGTAAAGCTCGGGGGCTCGCATCAAGTCGTCCCAGGCCACCAGCGCGGCGCCCCACAGGCCGAGAAACAGCGCGACTTCCATCCCGCTGAACAGCGACCAATCGAGGGCCCCGACGCACAGGAACGCAGGGGGGGCGAGCCACGCAGTCCACTTGGGTAGACCGCTGAACAGGCGCCGCGCAGCGAGCAGGAAGCCCAGGCAGCTGACGCAGGCGACGATCGACGCCCACAGCATCAGGCTGAGGGAGCGAAACCCGATCCAGTAGCCGAACGCGAGTACGAACGGATACAGCAGGCTGGTGCCGCCGCTCGAGTAGCCGTTGCCCTCGGACCACTGGAAGGGATAGCCCCGGGCGGTGGCGCGGGCGAAGTCGAAGTGGATGAAGACGTCGTCGAGGGGAGCCGACCAGATCCCCGTCGGGGTCAATAGCTCGCCGCTCGAATAGCTCTGCGCGTAGCCAAGCTGCAGCCGCAGTGCGCCGAAGAACAGATCGGCGACGTACAGGATGGCTAGGCCTGCGAAGGCTGCATAGAGCCAGGACTCCAAGCGGCTTCGCCAGCTACTGGAGGCGACTTCCGCTGCGCTCCCGCGCGAGAGACCAGTGACGAACAGGTCTTTGCGTATCAGGCTGAGGCGGTCCCACCAGGTCATCGTGTGCGTCGTTTCGCCCAGGTGAGCGGTTTCAGGGGGGCGCGGTGTAACACGAGCATGCTCGCCAGACGAATCGAGACGACCCCACGCCGCCGACGCTCGCGGGGGAAGCGCGATACTGAACAGGCGGCTGGAGCGCAGCAGAGCGTTTGGTTTCAGCCGTGAGACGGGGGCGCGGCAAGTTGAAACAATCCAGTGCTGGCAGTTTCGGGCGGGACCAGCCTGGATTTTTCCTGCGTCGAACCAGGTCTTGGGGGCAGGTTCGCGCGCGTGGATGGGGCTTGCTAGAGCGCGGGTGAGGCGCTCTACTACGAGCGCCACTCCGGGACTGGGGGGGTTCTTGCCCTCGATGGAAGTGGAGAGTCATTCGCGCCCTCGCAGGCGCGAACCGAGAACAATCGATGCGTTGGTTCGTAGAGGTCTCGCCGACGGGCGATGTCAGCAAGTCAAGTCGGTACTGTGTCGAGGCCAAGCAGTGGCAAGCCGCGCTGCAGGAGACACGGAAGTCGCTCGGGGACATCGGCCCCCTGTCCAAGTTCGCGATCGAGCTCTTGGACAACGGCTATCGAGCCGTCGACCCGGCAACCAAGACCCGCTACACGGTTGCGAAGGCGCCGGATGACGCTGAGCTGACACCCCTCAACGGCAACTCGAGCCCGGCCGCCGAAGCCAAGCAGGGACCCAAGCCGTCGGAGAAGCCAGCTCCCAAGCTCGCGCCCGAGCCGACCGCTACCGAGGGAGGGCCCGTCGAAGCCAAGCCGGCGAAGACCGAGCCAGCGAAGACCGAGCCAGCGAAGACCGAGCCAGCGAAGACCGAGCCGGCCAGCGCGAAAGCCGGGAGCGTCGATTTTCACGTGGTGCGGAAGCGCTCCGAAGATCCGTCGGAGCGCACCCCGATCAGCTACCGGGAGTTCGCCTACGCGGTGAAGCCCGGCACCACGCGCGCGGACGCCGAACGCCTCATCCAGGAACGTTTCCGTGAGGTCAAGAGTTCTCTCGACGGTCGTCCTCCAGGCAAGTTCGTCCAGCTGGCGGTGTTCGACCACGTCTTCGAGAAGCGTCCAGCGAACAAGCCTCTGGTGACGCTCGCGTGGAAGGACTGGCGAGGCGATGCCGTTCTCTCATTTCCGCGAGGCACTGATGAGGCGCCGATCAGCGTGGCGCCGCCCAGCGACGCTCCGCCCGAGTCGCTTCCTCCGTATAGCGGCCCGGGGATCGACGCCGCGCCGGTGTCGATGAGCGATCCCACCGTGGCTGCGGCGTTGGCCAACGAGGCGGTGGAGGCGTCGGACCCCATCGAGGTCAGCGAGGAGCCGCCGGTCTCGTCTCGCTCCGCCGCGAGCGCGCAGCCCAATGCCGTCGCGCACCCGGCAACCGCCGGGGCGGAAGCGCCAGCCGCCAAGGGCGAGAAGGGCCCCGCGTCCAAGGGAAAGAAGAAGAAGAAGAAGCGAGGGGAGAGCACGACCACTCACCCGGACACGCCCTCCCAGAAGGTCGTGACACGGCGCCGAGAGGGGAAGGACGACCTGATCAGCGAGCTGTTCGAGACGATGCACGACCTGCACTTCATGCCGGACATCATGACCGGCGCGGACTTCATGCTCGATGTGCTGGCCAAGACGCTGCCGGCGGAGGCGACCGTGGTCCACGTCTTCGACATCAACACCCGCCGCTTCGTGGTGGTCCGAGCTCGTGGCGACAGTGCCGACCAGGTGTTGATGCACGCCACTCCCGACAGCGACGAGCTGTTCCGTGATGTCTTGCGGGCGCCGCGCTCGGTGCGCTTCTCGAAGGACAATCCGCCGGGCCTCGGTGAACACTGGCAGCTCCTCGGCCTCGTTCCCGAGGCGGTGATGCTCGGCCCAGTCCGCCAGGGGGGACGCTACCTGGGCGTGG
>JAGQIY010000687.1 GCA_020430865.1 Myxococcales bacterium | reverse complement strand
TGGCGCCGTCCCTGACAGCCTCGGAAGAATCGGGTGCCCGTCTGCCTCGAACCGCCCGCTGGTTCGTCCACGAGTCGCGCGAGCTCAGCCAGACTCAGCGCGAGCTTGTGTTTCGTCTCCTCCACCAGCTTTCGGGCGATCAGTTCTCGTTCCGTCGTGGGGAGCTCGGCCTCGGCGAGGTGCATCAAGTCGATCAGGCTCTGCGCCCGGTAGCGAACGACCCGTCGCTCGGCGGAATCGCTCGTCGCATCGAGGCCGAGCTCGGCGATGGCGTCGAGATACGCCGCGCGCTTCCGTTTCGCCTCGCACAGACAGCGCGCGCATTCGTCGGCGGCATCGTCTTCAAGGGCCGGCAGAGCCACCTCGAAGATACAGATGCTGCACTCGAGTGACTCGACGACCAAGAGCAGTAGTCCGTTCATTTCTTCGTCGTTCATGCCGGCGAGATCCCTGATTGATTGCTGGCACAGGAGAGTGCGTGGATGGGGCTGCAGGGACCGTGCCGCCTGACCAGAACCGAGGACCTGCCCGAGAAGCGGTCTGCACGCAGCTGGATTGCGGTGAGCTTCGCCACGCGGACTCGCGCTCCCGTGGCGTCCTCGCCCTCTACATTGGTGCGACGGTTGCAGAGCAGCCGGCCATGAAGACACACAGCGCGCCGAGTGTTCCAAGCGCATCGGCCTCGAAAGGATGGACATGGCCCCTCGAACGCCGACTCTGGTGATCATCAGCGGCCCCTCTTGTGCGGGGAAATCACCGCTGAGGCGCGCGCTGACTCGCCGCTTCCCCGAACTCGGGGAGCGGTTGCGGAGACCGGTGCTGTTTCACTCGCGAAGACCCCGACCGGGAGAACAAGAGGGTGTCGACTACCACTTCCGGACTCGTGGCGAGATCGACGAGCTGAGGAAGGACGGTAGATACCTGGTCTTCGAGACGCGCAACGACGTCCAGGCCATCAACTTGCCCGAGTTCGCGGAAATGCTGAGCGGCGGCGACGTCCTGTACGAAGGCAACGTCCACATCGCGCTTGCGCTGAAGGCTCGGGCCTCGTCGACGCTGCCCGAGTGTCGAGTAGTCGACTTGTTCCTCTCTCCGCTCTCGTCTCGGGAGCTGCGCGAGCTGGTTCAACGTTCTCCAGCACCGGAACGTCACCTGTCCGAGCTGATGCGACGGCGGCTACTGCGTCGTGCATATCGGCAGGAGCAGTCCCTCTCACTGCCGCAACTCCAGGACATCGAGGTGCGTGCGGAGGCAGCGTTTCATGAGCTATCACACGCTGCGGAGTTCGAGCATGTCATCGCGAATCACGACGGCGAGGACAGTGACAACTGGGAGCTGCTGCCTGAGCCCGTTGGTGACGCCCGAAGCACTCTGGAAGCGCTCGTGGCTCTGTTTCAAGGGGAGGCCTGCTCCGCGCTCGAGAGCTGGCCGAGCGACTTGCTCCCTCCTCCTGACTGCTCGGACAACGGATTGCCGAGCTAGCCCCGCGAGGGCCAGTGCCACGCTGCGGTGTGCTTGCGCCTCGACCGAGACGCGCTTGCGACTCATGGGAGCGCTTCGGCGCCGCGTTTCTGGCGGGAAATGCTGGCATGGTTGCTGCTCGGCGGGGCGGACACCCATTCAGCGAAAGGAAGGGCATGAGCGTCGCAAAGATCACCGAGATATCGAGCGAATCCAGCAAGAGCTTCGAGGACGCGATGCGCGTCGGCATCGAGCGCGCGTCGAAGACGATTCAGAACATCGAGGGGGCCTGGCTCAAGGACCAGCAGCTCTTGATCAAGAACGGGACCGTGACGGCCTTCAGGGTGACCATGAAGCTCACGTTCGTGCTGAAGGAGTAACGACCCGAGGCCGCAGCGCCGCGCCCCCGATCACCGGATTGCCTCTGGGATCGGGCGCGTCGCGCTCCGCGAACCGCCTCTGGCTCAGAGCAGTGAGCAGGCCGCGGCGCAGAGGGCGCTCACGAGCACCAGAACGAGTAGCGCTCGCGCTGCGGATACCGCGCGCGGGCGCTCGGCGGCGACCAGCGGCCGTTCTAGCTGGTCGGAGATCAGCTCGGCGAGGTGCTTCGGTCGTCGTCCATTGAGTTGACTGATTTGCTCTCGGCAGCTGAAGCCATCCGCGCAGAGATGTGCCTGCCGGTTTGCGTCGTCGAGCGCAGGCAGCAATTTCCGCGAAGCAATGGCTTCGCTGAGCTTGAACTTGTCGCGCTCGAACCCGAAGGCGCCTGCCATCCCGCAGCACCCGTCGTTGGGCCAGTGTACGTCTGCCCCCATGCGCCGAAACAGCTCGTTCTCCGCGTCGAAGCCGACCACCGCGTGCTGATGACAGTGGCCTTGCACCAACACGCGACTCTCCAGGGGGGGAGGGGAGAAGTCGATCTCCACCAGGAACTCGGCCAGCGAACGACTCAGGGAGCTGAGCTTCTGCGCGCGTTCGTCAGTGGGGAGTAGTCCCGGCAGTTCATCCCGGAAAGCCGCCAGACAGCTCGGCTCAGCCACGATGAGCGGAGTGTCCTTGTCGAGTTCCTCTTCGAGTGCGTCGAGGTTGCGTTGCCAGAACTGCCTTGCACGTTCGAGCATACCGAAATCATACAGCGGTCTCCCGCAGCACAGCGTCTGGTCGAGCACCACGACATCGCAGCCAGCGGACTCGAGTACGCCCACGCAGGCGATCAGTGTATCCGCTAGGAAATAGTTGTTGAAGGTGTCTGCCCAGAGTACGACCCGAGGGCCAGTGCTCTCGGGCTTGTCGTGGCGGCGCCACCAGGAGCGAAACGTCTTGGGTGCGAAGCGGGGGATGGTGCGCTGCGGAGCGATGCCGGCCACCCACTTGGCGATCCGGGCTAGCCCTGGCGCGTGGGAGAGAAGGTTCGAGAGCCTGGGGAGCCACGAGGCGAGTCGAGCCCAGTACATGATGAGGCCAAACGCGTACGCGTGCCGTGGGCGGCCGTGGCCGCGATAGTAGTGCGAGAGGAACTCCGCCTTGTACGTGGCGATGTCCACGTTCACCGGGCAGTCGCTCTTGCAGCCCTTGCAGGACAGGCAGAGGTCCAGTGCTTCGGCGACTTCCTCGCTCTGCCAGAGATCGCGCACGACTTCACCCTTGGTCATCTCGAAGAGCATGTGGGCTCTGCCTCGGGTGCTGTGCATCTCGTCCCTCGTGACCTGGTAGCTCGGACACATCACGCCACCGCTCTCGCGGCGACACTCGCCTACGCCAACGCAACGCAGCGCTGCGTGCGCAAAGCTGCCGTGGTCACTCGCGTAGCCGAACTCGACGGCTGGATCGGTGCGGAGTTCGTCCTTCGCCAGGCGTAGGTCCTGTGTGCGCTCTCGGGCGCCCACGATCTTGCCTGGGTTCATCTTGCCCAGGGGATCCCAGATCTGCTTGAACTCCTCGAACGCCTGGATCAGCTCTGCGCCATACATCTTGGGCAGCAGATCGGCCCGTGCTTGGCCGTCGCCATGTTCGCCGGACAATGACCCGCCGAGCGCGAGGCAAAGATCGGCCGCCTCGTCCGTGAAGCGTCGGAACGTCTCCACGCCCTGGGGTGTTGCCAGGTCGAAGGTGTAGCGACAGTGGATGCAGCCCTGCCCGAAGTGGCCGTAGAGCGCCGCCTGTACTTCGTACTTCTGCATCAGCTCGGTCAGGCCGCGGAGGTACTCTCCGACTCGTTCACAGGGTACGGCGCTGTCTTCCCAGCCTGGCCATGCGGAGTGCTCGCCAGGCACGAAGGCCGTCACGCCTAGAGCGCTCTTGCGGACTTCCCACACCCCTGCCTGCTGGCCCGGATCGGTCAGCAGGTTCATCCTCGGAGGCTTGGCTCCCTTTCGCAATGTGGCCTGGGCATGCTGTGCGCGCTCTCGAGCCTCCTCGGGTGAAGTTCCAGCAAACTCCACGAGCAACCAGCCGTTGCCGTCCGGAAGTGCATGCAGGGGGCCGGTGTCTCCGCGCTGTTGCTTGACGTGGTCGACCAGCGTCTGATCGAAACCCTCCATCCCGACTGGCTTCAGCTCCCTGAGTGTGCTGACGTGGTCGCCTGCTTGGTACACGTCATCGTAGCCGAGCATCAGCAGCGCGCGGTGCTTCATGGCGTCGATCAGCGTCAGCTCCGCCTCGAGGATCCAGACGCACGTGCCCTCGCTACCTACCAGGGCCTTGCCGACGTCGAAGCCGTTCTCGGGTAGCAGCGCGGGCAGGTTGTAGCCCGACACCCTGCGAGGGATCTGGGGGAATCGCTCGCGGATCAAGGGTGCGTAGCGGTCGCGTAGATCGCGAAGCGCGCGGTAGATCTCGGCGCGCCTGCCGCCAGCCTCGAGATTGGCTCGATACTCCGCATCGGAGGTCGGCCCGACCGAGAGCTCGAGGCCGTCATAGGTCAACACCGTCATGCGACGCAGGTTGTCTTCTGTCCTCGGCCCCGGCCCGTAGAACTCCGACTGCAGAGCGTGCACGCCACAGGAGTTGTTGCCGAGCATTCCGCCGATCGTGCAGCGGTCGTGAGTCGATGGGTCGGGGCCGAAGGTGAGGTCGTACTCGCTTGCCGCTTCCCGCACGCGGTCGAGCACTGCACCGCACTCGACCAAGGCGCTACGGCGGATCGGATCGATATCGCGTACGCCGCCGAGGTACCTCGACGTATCGAAGATGACTGCAGCGTTGCAGCTCTGTCCGGCGAGGCTGGTGCCACCTCCTCTGGAGAGCACGGGCGCACCATGACGCCGACAGATCGCGATTCCGCGCCGCAGATCGTCGCTACTGCGGGGAGTTACCACTCCGATGGGGACGTGCCGGTAGTTGGACGCGTCGGTCGCGAACAGGGCCCGTGCCGCGCTATCGAAGCGTACGTCACCCGCCAGGTCGGATCGCAGCTCTCGCTCGAGCCGGCGATGCTCGGGGCCGGCGCCGGGTTTGCGTCTGAGTGGAAACAGGGGTCGAGCGTCCATGGGCTGCCCCTCAGCAAATCCCGTGCACGGATCGTGCACGCGGCAAGGTATGGAAGCACTTGGCTGCAAGACGTGGGTGATCCCGGAGGGCTTCATCCCCAGTGTGAGCACTGGGCCCTTTCCGGAGATGACCAGCCATGAGACGGCCTGCATCCTGAACACTTCGAGCGAGCCGGCTGACATCGAGATCCATCTGTTCTTCAGCGATCGAGAGCCGGTTGGTCCGTATCGAGTCGAGGTGGCGCCGAGGCGCGCGCTTCACCTCCGCTTCAACGACCTGGAGACGCCGAGTCCTGTTCCGCGCGACACCGACTACGCGAGCGTGATTCGGTCGTCCGTTCCCGTGGTCGTTCAGCATACTCGCCTCGACTCGCGGCAGGCCGCGAACGCGTTGTTGACCACGCTAGCTCACCCCATCCAACCGGGCTGACACATGTCAATCGCCACACCGAGACTCATTGCCTCCGAGCGGATGGCAGCGTGAGAGCAACGAAATCGTGCAGGCCAAGCACTGCTCGTGCAGGAGGTGCGAGGCTCTAGTGGATGCCGTGATGCTCGTCGCAGGCGGTACCGTCCTCGTGCTCGGCGTCATGTCGGCGCTGGTCAAGAACCGCCTGATCGTCTCCGAGGGAATCGTGGCTCTCGCAGTCGGTGTGCTCCTCGGTCCTGCGGTGCTCGCCTGGATTCATATCCCTGGGGCAAAGCCTCACCACTGGCTCGGAGAGGTTGCGCGCCTGACTCTTGCCGTCGCGCTGCTGGCGACATCACTCAGGTTGCCGCGGGGATTCCTGCGAGAGCGAGCGCGCTCGGTGACGGTTCTGCTCGCCGTGGCAATGCCCGTGATGTGGCTCGTGGCGAGCGGTCTGGCGAGCGGAGTCCTTGGCGTAGACTGGCTCACCGCGCTGCTGATTGGCGGTATCCTCACCCCCACCGATCCCGTGGTTGCCAGCTCCATCGTCACCGGCCGCATCGCCGGTGAACAGCTGCCGGCTCGACTGCGGCACATCCTGTCTTGCGAGGCCGGAGCGAACGACGCCCTCGCACATCCGCTGATTTTTCTCCCGGTTGCCCTGCTGGAGCACGCGCCAGCCACGGCGGCGGCGGATTGGCTACTGCACGAGATCGTCGTGAGCACGCTGGGAGGCGCGTTGCTTGGCGCTCTGGTGGGCTTCGGCACCGCGCGCGCTGTTTTGCGTGTTCAGGCTACCTGGGGCGTCGAGCGACCCTCTCACCTCACCATCACGTTGGCGATGGCGGTTATGCTCCTGGGTGCCGGGGGGCTCCTCGGTACGAATGAGCTGCTGGCGGTGTTCGTCGCAGGCCTCGTCTTCAAGGAAGTGACGGACGACGAGCAGCAACTCCGCGCGGAAAATGTGCCGGCCACCGCTGAGCGCTTTCTGCTGTTCCCTGTCTTCGTGTTCTTCGGCGCTGCGCTGCCCTGGAGAGCCTGGGCAGAGTCGGGCTGGACAATGGTGTCATTCGCGCTGGCGGTGCTGCTGCTGCGACGCTTGCCTCTGATGCTGATCCTGCATCGAGCGGTTCCCGCGATATCCGGTCCGTCCGAAGCGAGGTTCGCTGGTTGGTTCGGGCCGATAGGGGTTGCCGCGCTCTTCTATGCGGCGCGGTTATCAGAGCGCCTGAGCGATCCCTGGATCTTTCAGACTGCGTCGATCGTGATCGCGTCCTCGGTGGTGGCGCATGGCGTGACCGCAACGCCTCTGGTCAGGGCGTTCGGTCGTGGACGGAGAGCGGGAGGTTCGGAACACGCGTTGCAACCCTGAGGGCCCACACCCAACACGGAGAAAGCATGACCAACATCCCGCGAACCGCGTTTCCCGATGCGACCATTCCAGTGCTTCGCCATGGTTATGAGGCCATAGGCCGCTACTGTGACCAGCTGAACAGCGATGTGTTCCAGACACGGCTGTTCTTGAAGCGCGTGATCTGTCTGAGAGGGGAGAAGTGCGCCCGTCTGTTCTACGACACCGCCCGATTCACTCGCGTCGGGGTCGCTCCGCGCCGCGTCCGCAAGACCCTCTTCGGAGATGCGGGAGTTCAGAGCCTCGACGGAGAGACGCATTCCCACCGCAAGCAGCTGTTCTTGTCGCTCGTCTCGCCCGAGCGAATCGACGACCTGGAGGATCACTGGTTGCACGTCCAGGCGGAGCTACTGTTCGCCTGGGCCCGATCGGAGGGCCCCGTGGTCTTGCTGTCTTCGCTCGAGGTGGGGCTGATGCGTGCTGCTTGCCGGTGGCTCGGGATCCCGCTCGAACCTCGAGAGGAAGCGCGGCGCACCGACGACGTGGTCGGCATGATCGAGGGAGCCGGTGGAGTGGGGGAGCGCTACCTCCGCGGGCGTCTCGGACGACTGCGCGGAGAGAGCTGGATTCAGGCGGTCATCGAGAAGGCGCGCGCGAGCGGTCTGCGGGATGGCAGTCCCCTCGCCGAGGTTGCCAACCACAGGGAGCTGGATGGCTCATTGCTCGACAGCAAGGTCGCCGCGGTCGAGTTGCTGAACGTTCTGAGGCCGATCGTGGCGGTCAGTCGGTTCGGCATGTTTGCTGCGCTGGCGCTCTACCGCCAGCCGACGCTGCGCGAGTCGATGCACGACGACGTGGCCTGCGAGTGGTTCGTCGAGGAGGTTCGTCGCTTCTATCCGTTCTTTCCTTTCGTCGCGGCGAAGGTTCGGGAGGCTTTCAGCTGGCGCGAGATGGAGTTTCCGCGCGGGTGCCTCACGCTGCTGGATCTGTACGGGACCAACCATGACTCGGAGTTCTGGGGTGATCCTCACGTATTCCGCCCGAGCAGATTTGCCTCGCACGTCCCTCAGCCGTTTCAGCCGATCCCCCAGGGCGGCGGCGATGTGGCGCAGAATCACCGCTGTCCAGGCGAGGGCATCGCGCGTCGGTTGACGATGTCCGTCGCCCGCCTGCTGACCACCATCGACTATTCCCTGCCCGAGCAGGATCTGCAGATCCGCATGAACCGGATGCCCGCCCGGGTGGAGAGCGGCTTCGTCATGGATCGCATCCGCTGGCGCGCTCGCACCCGCGCGCGCGCACCCGAGGCGATTGACGGCGCCAGGCGGACGGACGCGGTTCACCGGGTTCTAGACAATATTGCCGGGTGGAATTAGGAGGCCGGCCCGCCACTCGCGCGCGAGAACGCCCGTGGCTGGCATGCGCGACGCTGCTGGTCGCCACGCGTGGACGGCGCTCGCCTCTGGGCTAGCGCCGCGTGCATGACCTGGCACATCGGTTGCGTGCGGGGGCTGTGTCGTGTTGGCGCTTATGAGGAACGGAGACTGAAGATGTCGAATGTGAGTGAGTATGTCCTGGACCGGCTTTCCGAGTGGGGGATTCAGCGTATCTATGGCTACCCGGGGGATGGCATCAACGCGTTCCTCTACGCTCTCGAGGAGCGACGTGAGCGGCTGCGCTTCATACAAGCCAGACACGAAGAGCTAGCCGCCTTCATGGCGTGCGCTCACGCGAAGTTCACTGGGCAAGTTGGCGTGTGTCTGGCCACCTCAGGCCCCGGCGCCATTCACCTGCTCAACGGCCTCTACGATGCTGCGAAGGACAACCAACCTGTCCTTGCGATTGTCGGACAACAAGCAGCAACGGCTCTGGGAACCGACTACCAACAGGAAGTCGACCTGATCTCCCTGTTCAAGGACGTCGCGCATCACTACTGCCATATGTGCTCCACACCGTCTCAGGCGCGACACTTGATCGATCGCGGCATGCGTATCGCCCAGGCGCAGCGCGCCGTGACGTGCGTGATCATCCCCAATGACATTGGTGCGATGGACTACGAGGAGCCGACCAGGGAGCACGGGAACACGTTCACGGGCGTGGGCTACACGCCGCCCCGCGTGATCCCGCAAGTCACCGAGCTGAAACGCGCTGCAGAGGTCCTCAACTCAGGCTCGAAGGTGGCCATGCTGATCGGCGCGGGCGCCCTCGGCGCAGGGGAGGAAGTGATGTCGGTGGCGGACGCTCTCGGCGCCGGGGTGGCGAAGGCACTGCTGGGGAAGGCCGCGCTGCCGGACGACCTACCCTACGTTACCGGCGGCATTGGGCTGCTCGGAACCGAACCCAGCGACCGCATGATGCGTGATTGCGACCGCTTCTTCATGGTCGGCAGCAGCTTCCCCTACTCCGAGTGGCTACCCAAGGAAGACGTGGTGGGGGTTCAGATCGACATTCGCCCCCGAAATCTCAATCTACGCTTCCCCATGGATGTTGCACTGTGCGGAGATACGCGAGAAACCCTGCGCGCGCTCCTGCCTCTGATCGAGCGCAAGGCTGATCGCTCCTGGCGCGAGACGATTGAGAAGAACGTGTCCGAGTGGTGGAAGAAGCTGGAGAAGCGCGCCTTCGAAGGCGGGGACCCGATCAATCCGCAACGCGTGTTCTGGGAGCTGTCGCCGCGGCTGCCCGATCGCTGCATTCTGACTTCGGACTCGGGCTCCTCGGCGAACTGGTGGGCGCGAGATCTGAAGATTCGGCCTGGCATGATGGCCTCCCTATCCGGCAACCTCGCGACGATGTGTCCCGGCGTGCCGTACGCCCTCGCCGCCAAGCTCTGCCATCCAGATAGGCCCGTCGTCGCATGCGTTGGTGACGGGGCGATGCAGATGCTCGGAAACAACGCGCTGATTACTGCCGCGCGGTACTGGGATGAGTGGAGCGATCCACGCATGCTGGTCGTCGTGTTGAACAACCGCGACTTGAATCAGGTCACCTGGGAGCAGCGTGTGATGAGCGGCGACGCGAAGGCGGAGGTGACACAGACCATCCCGGAGTTCGACTACGCCGGCTACGCGAGGATGATCGGATTGGAGGGGATCCGGGTCGAGCGCGTGGATGACTTGACCAATGGAATCGAGGCAGCGCTCGCCGCGAAGAAGCCCTGCGTCCTGGAGTGCGTGACCGACCCCGAGACTCCACCGCTGCCTCCGCACATCAGCTTCGACCAGGCGAAGAAGTTCTGGAGCTCGATGTTGCGTGACCCAGCGCGGGGGGGAGCCGTGAAGCAAGCCCTACGCAACATGTTCCCCTCGGGCGACCAGTGAGCATCGACGCGGTTCAGACACGTAGCTTCACCATACCCACCGAACGCCCCGAGTCGGATGGCACCCTGAGCTGGACCTCCACGACCGTCGTCGTGGTCGAGGTCACGTCGGGCGACCTGACCGGAGTCGGCTACACCTACTGCAGTTCGGCCGCGGCGGCGCTCATCGAGCGAGTCCTGAGGGACGTAGTCGCAGGAGGCGATCCGATGGCCATCGAGCGTCATTGGTGGAGGATGCTCGAGGCCGTGCGGAACTTCGGACGGGAAGGCATCGGAGCTTGTGCGATCTCCGCCGTGGATCTCGCGCTGTGGGACCTGAAGGCCAAACGCTTGGGGCTCCCGCTCTGCGACTTGCTGGGCGCCGTCCGTGACGCCGCGCCGATCTACGCGAGCGGCGGCTTCACCAGCCTGGAGGGCAAGGAGCTGGAGGAGCACCTCCACACGCTGCTCGAGACGGGGGCGGAGCGCGCCAAGATCAAGATCGGGCGGGAGCCAGAGCGTGATCCAGAGCGCCTTGCGCTCGCGCGTCGCGTCCTTGGTCGAGATCGGGTGCTCATGGTCGACGCCAATGGGGCGTATTCGATTCCAGAGGCCTTGCGGATTGCCGAGACCCTCGAGAGCTACGAAGTGGACTGGTTCGAAGAACCCGTATCATCGGACAACCTCGTGGGCCTGAGACGCGTCCGCGACACGACCTCGGGTAGCCTCCGCGTGACCGCTGGAGAATATGGATGGGACCCGTACTACTTTCGCCGTGTCCTGGAGTTCGATGCCGTTGACGTGCTGCAGTTGGACGTGACGCGTTGCCTTGGGATCAGCGGAGCGCTGCGGGTGATCCATGCCTGCGAGAGCCATCACAAGCCGCTCTCCTTCCACTGTGCTCCCGCCATGCACGCTCACCTCGCGTGTTGCGCGCGTCCGCTGATCCATTGTGAGTATTTCTTCGACCACGCTCGAATCGAGCAGATCCTGTTCGACCAGGTCGGCGTCACGAATGGTGTCCTGGAGCCCGATCGTTGCCGCCCCGGGCATGGCGTGAAGCTTCGCGCGAATACCGTTGGTCAGGGCAAGGCCGAAGGCGCCGACATCGTTACTCTTCAAGCGCAAGCACCGCTCGAATCAACGCGAGGTGAGTCAACGCCTGAGGGAAGTTACCTATGAGGTCGCCGTTGACCTGGATCTCTTCGGAGTAGAGTCCCAGGTGGTTCGCGTAGGTCAGCATCCTCTCCAACACATCCCGTGCTCGCTCTCGACGCCCGCAGCGAGCGAGCACCTCTGCCAACCAGAAAGAACACGCGCAGAACGCATTGCGTTCGTCGCGGCGACGGCGCATCAGCGCTCGACCGATCAGGAGTTCCTTTTCGAGCGTCGCGAGGGTCTCCATGAAGGGATCATCTGCTGCGCAGAACAGCCCGCTTTGCTCGAGGAACAACAGGGCTGCGTCCACTTCCGAACCGCCAAAGGTCGCCGTGTAGCTCGTGCGAGTGTGACTCCACGCGTCGCGACGGATCGCATCTGCGACTTGGTCTCGCGCCTGGCGCACTCGGTTGACGTCGAGAGGAAGACTGCGTCGGCTGGCGAGCTCGAGCAGGCTATCGAGCGCGACCCAGATCTGGACCTTCGAATGCACGAAGTGTTTGCGCTCACCTCGCGACTCCCAGAGTCCTGCGTCCGCATCGTCCAGGTGATCGATCAACCAGGCTCCCATCGACTGCAGCCATCGCCAGTCCTCGTGGCTGATCCGATCCACGGCCGCGTCGAATCGCAGAGCCGCGCGCGCGTACTCCCCGTAGACATCCAGCTGTCGCTGGAAGGCGGCAGCGTTTCCGACGCGGACGGGCCGAGAGCCCCGGTAGCCTTCCAGGTGATCGAGGGTGGTCTCCTCCAACGAGGTCCCTGATAGCGAGTACGCCACGTCCAGGGGATCCCTCGAACCTCCGTCTTCGAAGCGGTGTGCAAGGGAGCCCATGAAGGCGCGAGCTTCCTCATGATACCCGAGGCTCATGAAGGCGTCGACGGTCCAGCAGGCGTCGCGCACCCAGCAGAAGCGATAGTCCCAGTTGTTCTCGCCCCCGATCACCTCCGGCAGGCTCGTCGTCACGGCTGCGGCGATGCCGCCGCTCGGGCGGTGTGTAAGCAGCTTCAGCACGAGGAGCGAGCGCTCGACTTCGCGCCGCCAGCGCCCTCGGTAAGGACATTGCGCGAGCCATTGACGCCAGTAGTCGAGCGTTCGTGTGGGCGCATCCTCGAATGCCGCTTTCAGGGCGGACGCCTGGGGGCGCTGCTCCTGGACGCCGCGCGCGGACAGGATCCAGATCACGCTTTCGCCGGCGGAGAGCGTGAACTCCGACTCGACCCCAGACTCGACCAATCGATACGGGGTCGGACAGGTCAGATCCAGACACAGGGACGGCGACTCGAAGTGGACGATGTCCTGGCCCTCGTGGGTTCGATGCTGCTGCCGACCGTAGTCGAAGCGGGGCAAGCATTCCGCGCGAAAACGTACGGGTCCTCCGATGGCACGTACGATGCGCAGGATGGCGTGCCGCCCTTCGATCGGCATCAGGTCCTCGACCTCTCCTATCCCGGAGGAACACCCGAAGCGCGTGAGCAAGACGTTGGTCTGAGCTGCGTAGGCTTGACCTTGGGTCGTGGCTTCAGGGACCCAGACTCGGAAGTGGCCTCCTCGTCTGCTATCGAGCAGCCGGGCGAACACACTCGGGGAGTCCAAGTCTGGTAGACACGCCCAGTCGATGGACCCGTTCTTCGCCACGAGCGCCGCAGCGCGCAGGTTCCCGATTACCCCGTAGTCCGATATCGGCTTGTATTCGCTCAAGCTCCCTTCCTCACCTGGTTGCGACGTCCGTGGCGGCCAACGTGATCAGGATGCACACCATCATCACCGCGATCAGCGTCGCTAGACTGCGGGTGCCGGGTTCTTCCAAGAGGTGCATGAAGACACCGGCAACGATGCACGCCTTCAGGGTGGCGACACCCAGGGCGAGTGGCATGCTGAACGCGCCCAGGTGCAGGAAGGACAGCCCGAAGCTGCCCGCCGCCAGCACCAGGAGCGCGAGGAACGCCGCCAGGTAGCTCTTGGTAGACAACGTCCTTCGAGCCATCACCTACCTCCGTAGGTCAGATAGAACAGCGGCCACAGGAAGATCCAGATCACGTCCACCAGGTGCCAGTAGAGTCCGCTCGCCTCCATCGCCTGTTCGCTGAGAGTCCGCCTCGCGCCGCGAAAGACGCACACCCCCAGCACCCCCAACCCGATGATCACGTGCAGAGCGTGCAGCCCAGTCATCGTGTAGTAGAGCGTCACGAAGGCGGCTCGCCCTGGGTCCGTGTCAGCTGCCAGCTTCACACTTCCCGGAATCAAGCCGTGGCTCAGGTGATCGCGGTACTCCAGGAACTTGAAGCCCAGGAACGCAAGGCCAAGTAGCATCGCCAGAGCTGTCCAAACCGCCTGTGCGCGGTGGCGTCCTTTGCGGACGGCTCCTACACCCAGCGCGACGCAGAGACTGCTCGTCAGCAGCAACAGCGTGTTCAGCGAGCCGAGGTACAGCGCGTTTTCCCTCACCCCCGCGGCGAAATCTTCCGGCCAGCGCGTGCGATACGCGCCATAGATGGCGAACAGCCCCCCGAACAACAAGAGCTCGCTGGCCAGGAAGACCCACATGCCGAACTTGGCAGCGGCGCGCTGGCGCTCCGCGGTGTCGAACTGCTCTGCGACGTGTTCAGCCATGGACGGCCTCGCCCGCTTCCTCGACATGGTCGATCTCTGGACCCCCGTAGTCGTACGGCGAACGTTCGAAGTCAGGTAGCTCCCCGAAGTTCTCCTTGGGAGGTGGCGACGTCGTGCGCCACTCGAATCCAGCGCTACCCCACGGGTTCGCGTCGACTCGGGTCCCTCGAAACACGGCCCACGCGCAGTAAATCGGCACCAGCGTCAGTCCAGTCGCCAGCAAGAAGGCACCTCCCGTCGATGCCATGTGCAGGGGCTGAAACTCCGCGGGGTAGTCGTAGTACCTGCGCGGCATTCCCATGTTGCCGAGCAGGAACTGCGGCACGAAGGTGACCACGAAGCCCACGAAGACCAGCGCCGCCGCCGTCAGTCCGGCGCGCTCCGGGTACATGCGGCCCGTTACCTTGGGGAACCAGTAGTGGATCGCGGCGAGGTAGGCAGTCAGCGTCCCGCCGACCATGATGAAATGAAAATGAGCCACCACGAAGTAGGTGTCGTGCCAGTGCATGTCCAGGCTCGTGGTGGCGACGGCCACACCCGTCATGCCGCCGAACATGAACAGGAACAAGAACGCGAGGATGTAGACGAATGGAGTCGCGAACTGGATGGACCCCTTGTAGAGCGTGCCAGTCCAGGTGAAGACCTTGATCGCGCTGAAGATGGCCACGAACATGCTGAGCGCGCCGAACGCGCCCGCGTCGAACGTCGACATGCCGGCGGTGAACATGTGGTGCCCCCAGGTGAAGAACCCAACGATGGCGATGCCGAGCGTGGAGTAGACGATGGCCTTGTAGGAAAGGGGTGGCTTGCGAGCGAAGCTACAGACGACCTCGGAGACCACGCCCATCGCCGGGAGGATCATGATGTAGACCGCGGGATGGGAGTAGAACCAGAACAGGTGCTGGAAGAGCACGGGGTCGCCCCCTCGACTTGGGTCGAAGATCCCCCAGCCCAGGTAGCTATCGATTCCAATCAGACCGAGCGTGATGGCCAGCACCGGCGTCGCCAGCACTTGGATGATGCTCGTGGCG
>JAGQIY010000686.1 GCA_020430865.1 Myxococcales bacterium | reverse complement strand
GCCCTTGGCGCCAGCGCGTGAAACGGACGAAGCCACGTCTGGCGAGTGAGGGGAACCCGAGTCCCGCTGAATGCGGTGTGTAGAGCTCGGGAAGGCACCCCGGTAGCTACACGGCGGTGTGAGCCGTGTCGACGTTGGCGCGAGGATGCTACTGTGGCCGGACGGTCGCAGACCTCGGCAGCGGTTCCCCGCTGCACGGCTGACCCATCGCGCTGCCTTCGGCGTACTGGACAAGGCGCTTGGCGCTGACCTGCGTGCCCTCCAACGTCGCTTCCCACACCGCGAGGTAGCGGCAGTGGATGCCCCGCTCGGCTTCGTCGCTGACAGCGAATGCTCTGAGGCGCCAGCCCGAGTCGGTCTGTTCCAGACCCACGGCGTGCTTCTCGAGCGCGGGACCCGCCGCGTCCCACCCAGCGCGGATCGCATGCACGTCCATCGAGGGCTGCACGACCAGGAGCCGCATCAGCTCGGCGTTGAGCCACGCGGAGGCTTCATCGGCGTTCTCTGGCGGCAAGGGGAGCACGATGGAGTCCGTGGTCGGCCACGACTCACCGTCCACGTAGACATGGGCGCCGAGCATCATGCCCGGCGTCGGCACGTCGGTGCAGCACGGGTCGTCGTCGTACGCAACCGCGAGCAAGTGGTGCGCGCCGAGCTTCGCCTCCAGGTAGGTGTAAGGTCGATGGCCGCAAGGAGGAAGCTCAGGGTGTTCCGCGCGGATTCGTGCCTCTGCGTTCGAGTCGCAGAAATCGCGTACGGGGCTCGGACGCGGCTCCAGTCCGGAGTCGTCCGCGCTCTGGGCGCCTTGGCCGCTCGTGCAGGAAACCAGCGCGCTGAGCAGCGCCAACGGAGCGAGGCGAAGCATGGCGCTCAGTGCTTCGGCTTGTCGACGCTGGGCACGGCCTGGGCGAACTCCTCGGCAAAGGTCTCGGCGCTGCGTGCGCTGGCGAGGTCGAGCTCGAAGTCCGGGACGCCCTTCGGTGATAGTTTGCTGAACAGCTCGGTGATTTCCCGTGTGGAAAGCCCGAGCTCGGCAAGCGCCTTGCTGTCGAGCTTGCCGCCTGAGGAACTGAGCTCCTCACCCCCAACCCCGACCAGGCGACGTAGAGCGTCTAGCTCCATGCGGCTCACGCGGTCTCCGCACACGTCGTAGTCGATCCAGGCTTCGTAGGAGAGCGGTGCGACGCGCTTCAGCATGCCCGCCATCACCCGACCGTACTCCTGGATCTCCCACTGCGCGTGGGAGTCGACGCGCAGGGTGAGGAAGTGCAGCAGGTTGTGTAGATCGATCTTCCAGTACCACTGGGTGTACGTGGACAGCGGCAAGTCGATGCGCGCGAGTTCCCGCGCCAGGTCTTCGCTGGTCATCCACTCGTAGGCATCGGCGGAGAGCTTGCGGATCTCGTTCCAGCGGCGCAGCGCCTCGTCGTAGGTGCGCTGCTCGACGGCGTCGCCGCTGCGACCCTGGTTGTTCGCGCGGCTCTGGGTCTGCAGCTGCTCCTGATCGGGGGTGTAGAAGAGCATCGGCATCAGCGAGTAGCGCCCGGAGTACTCGTTCACGTTTGCCGTGCGGTGCCGGATCCACTGCCGCGCGATGAACATCGGCATGCAGCAGTGGAACTTCAGCTCCACCATCTCGCTGGGCGTGGTGTGCTTGTGGCGGCGCAGGTAACGGAGCAGGCCGCGGGTCTGGCTCTGCTTGCGGGTGCCGTAGCCGTAGCTGACGCGCGCGGCGCGCTCGATGCACTCGTCGGTGCCCATGTAGTCGACCAGCGCGACGAAGCCGTGATCCAGCACCGGGAAGTACTTGCCGAGGATCTCCTCCGCGCGGGGTGCGGTGGGTCGGGCGGTGGCGCGGCTGGGCGATTGACTCATGGTTCCTCCGTCACTCGCCCTGATTCGAGACGAGTCGCGGGAACCTACTGAGCACCCGCGCTGTGCGCAATTCTCCCCCGCCGCGAGCTGAAAAACGCGCGACCAGCGCGGACAAAGCGCTGCGAAACCCGGCGTTTGGCTGGCGCTCGACAGTGGGCGAAGTAGCATGCCAGGCGATGGTGGGAACGAAGCCAGTCCACAGGCGCTGGACCTCGCCGGGCGCGCGCTCGGCGCTGCTGCTGAGCGCTCTTGGGCTGGGTCTCCTGGGGACCCTCGGCTGTAACGCCAAGAGCGCGGCGTGGAGCAGCGCCGCGCCGACGAAGGAGCAGGGTAAAGCCAAGAAGGCGCCCCGCTGGGTCACCCCGGCGCGCATGGTCGTGCTCCCGGAGGGACGCGAGGCGAGCTATCAGGAGCGCGACGTCGACGGCAGCTTGCGCCTGATTGCCTACGGCCTTCGCATGCTGGAGCACCCCGACGGCAGTCTCGAGGTCGCCGAGGAGACGATCCCCGATCGCCTCGACGTCAAGCCACTCGAGCTGCCGGCGCGACTTGGTGGCGGATTCATCTTCTACTCCAGCGGCTCTCGCAGCCTGTTCTGGAAGTCGAAGACCTGGCTCGGCAAGCTGGAACCTGCAGCGAGTTTCTCTGCGGATATCAACTGGGTGACGCCGGGCTTCGACCGTATCTACCTGAGCGCTCAGGGCAACAACGAAATACTGGCGGTAGACCCCAAGACCTGGAAGATCACGGATCTTGGGCCGCTGCCGCCGGCTCCCGGCTACGGTACGATGGCCTTTGCCGGCGAGTGGGTCGCCGCGGTCGAGTCCGACGTTCGCGGTGTGCTGATCACCCTGGACGCTGGAGCCAGCTGGCGACCCTTGGAGATCAACACGCCGCCCTCACCGATCACCGCCGCGGACGACGAGATCTTCATCAACTCGTATGCGGGGCGGCTGACCTTGGACGCTTCGGGCGACCTCGAGATGGTCGGGCGCTCGGGTGACGACTCGGCGTTCAAAGGGGCGGTGAAGTCGGCGCTGCCCGCCTGGGCAGACCTGCAGCAAGGGAGCGACGTCGAGGTCCAGGAGCGCATCGAGCGACCGCTGGGAGACAACGCCCTGCGGGTCGCCGCGCTCGGTGGCTGGCCCGACACCAAGGACACCGCCGTGGTGATGGCACAGGGCAACGTCGCTCGGGTGAGGCTCCGCGATGGCAAGCTGGTCGACATCAACCGTGGGGCGTACGCCGGAGCCGCCGTCTGTTCCGGGGCTCAGGTCGGCGTAGGGATCGGCTTCATCTGCGGAGACCCTGCGGGTCGCAGCGTCGTCTACTCGGTGAGCCCGGAGCTCGATCTGACCCCGGTGATCAGCTTCGCCGAGCCGCGCTACATCGCGGCCTCTGGGACCGGCGGGCTGGTGATTCGCGGCGGCTGCAAGAGCGCGAGCGATGGCGCAGCCGATCAGGCGACCACGTACTGTATCCGCTCGGCAAAGGGCAAGCTGCGCGAGGTGCGCGTGCGCGGTGACCGCGGCGTGGAGCGAGTCGTCGCGCTGAAGGACGGACGTGTCGCCGTGGTGGTTCCGCCCCGACTCGGCGCGCCAGGCACGCTGCTGCTGATCGCCGAAGACGGCGGGAACAAGTCGTACAAGCTGCGCTTCAAGGAGATGGAGCCATCGACGAAGACGCTGCTGAAGAAGGGGCTGTGGCTGGATGGCCTCAGCGAGCGCGTGATCAAGCGCGACGACAAGAAGGTGCGAGTGCTCGCTGGCTGGGTCGCGGGAGGCGGTCCCTTCGTCGGCGTGCAGGTCGATCTGGATGGCAAGGTCGCCGCCGGGGAGATCGTGAGCGAGGACATCGACCGCAGCCTGCTGTCCGGACGCTTCGCCCTGGCGATTGGTCGCGGAGGCCTGCTGCGCGAGACCATCGACGGCGGCTTCAGCTGGTCCGAGGTCGCGGTGCCGCCAGCCTTCGGTGATCGCTCGTCGCCCGTGCCCCGTCTCGGAGACCCGGGGGGGCGCAACGCGCGCGGCTGCTCTCCCGTGGGGTGCGCGTTCGGCAACTGGCTTCGTGTGGGCTGGCAGGGCCGCCCGGTGGAGGAGGCGGACTCCAAGCTCGCGGATCTCCCCGAGCGCGTCAGCCTGCCCTCGCGGAACGGAAGCCGCTGGGCCCTCGACTGCACGCCCACGGGCGCTGTCTCGGCCGCGGGCGCAGCCGCCTTGAAAGCCGCGCCCCAGCGGCCTGCGCCGGCAGCCATGGCGGGGACGATGACCTTCACGCCGTTGCCGTACGGTTACGGTTCGTCGATGCCCACCGCGGAGACGTTGACTTCGAGTAGCTGGAGCTCGTTCCTGGGGGTCACGGCCCCGAACAAGGGCAAGGCGGAGCTAGGCTTCGATTTCGGAAACGACAGCTATGCGACGCGGCTCCGCGCCTACGTGTGGGGTCCCCGGGGCAAGGAGTGGAGCCGACTGGCCCGCTGGGTGGTACGGGTGGAAGAT
>JAGQIY010000685.1 GCA_020430865.1 Myxococcales bacterium | reverse complement strand
GCTATACCGCCGAGCGCGATGCGCCGGACGGTACTCGGAAAGACTGGGCTGAAGATCAGCTCGCTTGGGCTCGGAACGTGGGGCCTATCGGGGGATGCGTACGGCTCGGTCAGCGAGGAGGACCAGGAGCGCGTGATCGAGCGCGCGAGGGCGCTAGGGATCTCGCTGTTCGAGACGGCGGACGTCTACGCTCACGGTGAGATGGAGCGGCGCCTGGGCCGACTGCTCGGCGCCGACGCGAAGGCGGTCGTGATCACCAAGGTGGGCACGGACCGCGACGCCAGTCCCCCGCGGAAATGCTTCAAACCTGACTACCTGAAGCCTGCGATAGAGAAGAGCCTCGAGCGACTGAAGCTCGAGCGCGTCGTGGTCCTGTTGCACAACCCTTCGAGGAAGGCCGTCGAAGCCGAGGGTACGTGCGAGCTGCTCCAGAAGCTCACCGAGGACGGGACCATCGCGGGCTGGGGGGTGAGCGCGGGCGACGTGGAAGTCGGACGCGCGGCGCTCGAACGGGGCGCACAGGTGCTACAGCTGGCCTTCAACGCGTTCATGCGCCGTGACTTCACGGAGCTGAAAGGCGAGATCGAGGCGCACGAGGCCGCCGTCATCGCGCGCAGCGTTCTCGCTCACGGTCTCTTGTGCGGCCACTGGTCGCTGCACAAGGACTTCCCCGACGGCGACCACCGAGAAGAACGATGGACGCCAGACGACCTTCGGCGCCGCATCAATCAGCTGTCCGCGTTGCGTTCGGTGATCGGGGGTGAGGTGCTGACGATGCGGGCCGCGGCGCTGCGCTACGTGTTGGCGACGGAGGGCATCACGGCGGCGATTCTCGGACCGAGGAGCGCTGTGCAGCTCGATCAGCTGGTGCGCGAAGCCGGACGGGAGCAACCCTACCTCAGCGAGGAAAAGCTGAACAAACTCGAAGCGCGCCTCAGCGACGTCGGAGCGACGACATGAGCCAGGACAACCTCTCGGTGATGCTGACCCTCGCCCGCGGCGCGGCTGAGCTGATCCGTGGGATCTACGAGACCGATTTCAAGGTCGACTACAAGGGACCCAAGGACCCAGTCACCGAGGCGGATCGCAAGGCCAATCGGCTGATCTGCGATGGCCTGCGTGAGGCGTTCCCGGACGCTGCCATCGTGGCGGAGGAGTCCAAACCCGAGAGCTACACGCAGTTCCGCGAGGCAGAGCGCGTGTTCTTCGTCGATCCCCTGGATGGCACCAAGGAGTTCATCAAGAAGAACGGTGAGTTCGTGGTCATGCTGGGGATGATCGAGGGCGATCTCGCACGACACGGCGTGATCCTGGCTCCAGCGACTGGTTACGCCTGGCTCGGCGAAGTCGGCGTGGGTGCCTGGGAGGTCTCCCCCGACGACGTGCGCAGCCCCATCCTGGTGAGCCCGCAGACCGATCGCGAGCGGGCGCGGGTGGTCGCGAGTCGCTCCCACCGCACGCAGGAGAGCGAGCGAGCGCTGGCGATTCTTGGCGTGGATCGCATCGACGCTCTGGGCAGCGCCGGGCTGAAGGGCGCCGAGGTCGCGAGCGGACGCGCGGAGGCCTACGTCTCACCAGGCACCGCCGGAAAGCGCTGGGATGCCTGCGCGGTCGACGCGCTGGTGCGGGCCGCTGGCGGCATGGTGAGCGACGCCTACGGCGTGAACATCGATTACCGCGGGGAAAGCCTGACCAACGACCGTGGTATCGTTGCCACCAACGGGCACCTGCACGCGACGCTGATCGAGCGCCTCGCGGTCGCCAAGGCGGCGAGGGAACGCGGCGGCTGATACGCCGGCGAGGGGGAGCATGGCAGGGGGAAAGCTCGGGGCGCTCGGACGATCTCAGCCGCTCAGCGCGCGCGCCGACGTGGTCATCGTGGGCGCAGGCATCATGGGCCTGTCCGTCGCCTACAACCTGGCCAACTTGCTGAATCGCCATGGG
>JAGQIY010000059.1 GCA_020430865.1 Myxococcales bacterium | reverse complement strand
GGCGGCGAAGCACTCGGGGCACTCGATCTCGATGGTCGTGTCGACGCCGCAGTCCACCCGGTCGAACTCGTCGACCAGGAAGTCCGCGTCGCGCATCGTCAGATCCTCGATGAACTGCCGCCGCTCACGGGCGTCCACGCCCTCGACCTCGACGACGCGGAAGGCGAGCATGGCCGACAGCAGCTTGTCCCCGGCGCCGCGCCGGAGCTGCGGGATCTTCCGTTCGTCCGCGCCGGTGAGCAGCCGGAACCAGACCCGCTTGCCGGCGTCGGGCAGCACCGTCTCGAAGCGGTTCCCGTCCCCGAACGCGGCCCGGCTCTCCTCGGACAGCTCGCGGCACGGCAGGTCGCAGAGGTCGAGCTCCCACTCGATCCGCGCCCGGCAGCCGTCGTTCTGGCAGCCGACCGCGAAGGCGTACGCGGGCCCGTAGGTGAGCGCACGGATCTTCAGGAGCGCCACGAAGCGGTCCCCCTGAAGCACCTGGCTCCAGTCGATGCCCTTGTCCCCGAAGTCGTAGGGGCCGGCGTCGAGGGTCTCCTCCCAGCAGGCGGTCAGCAGCTCGTCGATCTGGCCGCCGGCCTTCGCCAGCTTGCGGTCGGCGAGGATCCGCTCCTCGCGCACCTTCATGCCGCGGATACGACCCGTGAGCCCCGTGGGGCAGGTGATGATCTCGGACATCGGCGTGCACCTCCTCTGGAGAGCGATCTCTCAGGAGGGCAAAGGGCCGAGGGGCGGGGATGGGGACAGGCGACACGGGTCGCTGGTCATCGACCCGTGCTTGCGGATAATGAGCCGACCGCACCGAGGTGCCGTGCTATGGCGATACCGGTATTCACAGCTGACCAGATCGAGCAGATCGCCCGCTGCTTGGCGGACGCGCGAACCCACGCCCAGTTCACGGGCCTATTCGCTCGCCTTGATATGAATGCTCCTGGCGCCGACCAGGGCGCGAAGTGGCACAGGATCCGCGAGGCGCTGCTCGCCCGACAGGCCCGAGACCGCGTCGGCAACAACGTCGGGACCTTCATCCAGGAAGTCATGGCACCCGTGAACTTCGTGGATGGACCAGAAGCCTTCGCTTCGCTGCGCGTCGCGTTGAACAGGATCCTTGCCTTCAGCGGTCTGGGGATTGACGAGGCGGGCACCCTCGGACGAGTCGTCGCTGCCCGCACGCTGGACGAGGCCGAGGTCCGCGCGAACGAGCTTCGAGCGAAGTTGACAGCGAGGTCGGTCCACCCAGACGTGCTCGCCTTCTGCCGCCCGGAGCTGCTGAACGGGAACTACTTCCACGCGGTGCTGGAGGCGACGAAGAGCGTTGGCGACAAGGTCCGCAGTAGATCCACACTCACGGGGGACGGCGCCGAACTGATCCAACGCGCCTTCTGCGGCCAGGAGCCCTACCTCGCCATCAACAGCCTCCGCACTGAGACGGAGCGCTCCGAGCAGACAGGATTCGCCAACCTGGTGATCGGGCTGTTCGGCACGTTCCGAAACCCGACGGCTCATGCGCCGCGCGTCCAGTGGCCGGTGTCCGAGCAGGACGCGCTGGACCTCCTCACCCTGGTGTCATACGTGCATCGTCGGCTAGATGCGGCAGTGAGAACGCACCATCATCGGCCGACGTCGCCTTGATTACTGCACCAACTCGAAGAAATCGAACGTGAGCGTCACCGACTCGATGACGTTCTCGTCGCTCTCGTTGTCCCAGTCGCCGGCGACGAACTTGACCGGCCAAGCGCGGGAGAGGGACCACCGGCGCAGGGTCGTGCCGTCGCGGTCCTGCTGGACGATGTCGAGGTTGCGCTTGTAGTTCACGTCGGTGAGGCCGAGGCCGCTCGACGTGATGGCGACGTCCTGGAACCAGTCGAAGAGATCCT
>JAGQIY010000684.1 GCA_020430865.1 Myxococcales bacterium | reverse complement strand
CTTTTCAGCGGTCTCTTTTCAGCGGTCTCTTTTCAGCGCCCTCCTTCGCGAGAAGCGAGCGCGGCCAGAGCCTGCCGGCGCCTTTCCGTCCTGGAAATGCGACGCGGCGCAGGGGGCTCGCGAGCCTTCGCTCTCTCGGCATGCCGGAACGTGACTTTGGCTCGTGTTGCGCGCATCGGCCGATCATCCTCTGGGAGTTGATCCAGCGAGGTGCGAAACACTGCAGAAGCGTGGATGGTTGTCCGCGCGTGCCTTCTCGCGCATGGTTGCTTCGACGCTCGTTGATGATTCTGGCTGGCCGCTGACTCTGGCTGGCCGCTGACTCTGGCTGGCCGCTGACTGGCCCTGCAGCGACACCCCGCTCACTGAATCATGAGTTCTGCGCCTCCCAAATCCGAAGAGCCCGAGTCGAAGGGCGTGGAGCGGGGAGGACGCCGCGTTGCACCGCGTTTCGTCGGCTCGCGCCTGGGCAAGTACCACGTCGGCGCTCGACTCGCCGCGGGAGGCGCGGCGTCGGTTTACCTCGCGCGCCTGAGCGGGCCTCACAACTTCGAACGCTTGCTGGCGCTGAAGATCATCCACGAGCACCTGGCGGAGGAGCAGGAGTTCGTCGACATGTTCCTCGACGAAGCGAACCTCGCCTCGCGTCTCGCACACCCCAACGTGGTGCACGTCTTCGAGCTGGCTCGTGAAGACGACGTGCTGTTCATGGCCATGGAGTACCTCCACGGCCAGCCGCTCAGTCAGGTCTACCGCCGCTTCACCGAGAACGGCGAGCCCATTCCCCTCGATCTGGTGGCGTGGCTTGGCGCGCGCGCGGCGGACGGACTGCATCACGCCCATGAGCTGTGTGATGAGCACGGTCACCGCCTCGGCTTGGTGCACCGAGACGTGAGCCCGCAGAACGTGATCGTGACCTACGACGGTCAGGTGAAGGTCGTCGACTTCGGGATCGCGCGCGCAGACGGTCGACTGGCTCAGACCGCGCTGGGCCAGATCAAAGGCAAGTTCAGCTACATGGCTCCGGAGCAGGCGCTGGGGAAGCCCTACGATCACCGCGCCGATCTGTTCGCGCTCGGGGCCACGCTCTACGAACTCGCGATGGGGCGCCGGCTGTTCCGCGGGGAAGACGAAATGGAGACCTTGCGCAAGGTCATAGCTGCCGAGGTCCCGTCTCCGCGTGGCATCGATCCGAGCTTTCCACTGGCTCTCGAGACGATCCTCCTGCGAGTGCTCGCGCTCGATCCCGAACGTCGCCACGCTTCGGCCAACGAGCTGGCTCGGGACCTGGATGCGTTCGCTGCAGCCGGGGGCGCGAAGGACCACGCGGAGCGCCTCGGCGAGCTGGTCACGGAGGCGTTCAGCGACGAGCGCGCCAAGCAAGAGGCAGCGCTATCGCGGCTGCGTGAGGCGACTCTGGTGGAGAGCGTCGGGCAGCATCCGAGCTTGCCGAGCGACTCGACCCAGCTGAACTCCGGCCTGGATCGACTTGCTCGAGAGACCGTCACCCCCGAGCCCCGGCGGCCGTCGAAGTACTGGATTGGACTCGCCCTCGCGGCGGTGGTAGCGATCTTCGTTCTTGTTTCCACGAGGAAGGGGCCGACGTCGGGGGCGCAGACTCGAGAGGTGGCAGTCGAGGTGACGTGGACGCCCGCCATCCCGGCGTCCGTGACCATCGACGGCCAGCGCGTCGATGGGATCCCCGCGGTTACACATTTGCCACGGGAGAATCGCAACGTCAGCGTGAAGATCATCGCGGAGGGCTATGAACCAACGGAGCTGTTGGTCGTGCCGGATCGGGACCGCAGCGTGTTGCTCCGGCTGACCGAACAGCGCGTCTCCCCCCCAGAAACCCCCAGGTCGCCCATGGACGAGGCACCGAGCGCCGCGCCTTCTGGCGCGGAAGACAAGCCCGCTGCGAAGAAGCGCTGGCACGGCAAGGCGCCCGAGCCCGCCTCGACGACGCCGAAGTCGAAGGTCATCGATCAGAACCCGTTCTGAAATCGCTGCGCTCGTCGTGCGAACGTTTAGCGTAGTCTCGCTCGCGGCTCTGCTATGCTCGCGGCGGTGGTGCGCCGTGACGCGAAAGATTCGGAAGCCTGCTCGCAGGATACCGAGTGTTTCGCTAGCTGCGTTTCTCCAGCGGGTGAGAGTCCCGTCCCGGTAAGCGTCGGTGCGCCGGGTAGCAGGCCCCAGGTAGTGGAGAGAGATCTCCCTGCCCGAGCGGGGTGTCAAAAGCTCGTG
>JAGQIY010000683.1 GCA_020430865.1 Myxococcales bacterium | reverse complement strand
TCATTCGGGAGTACCCGCAGTACGAAGAGATCGCCGCCGTCTATTACTACCTCGGTCATGCAATGACCGATGCGAACCGCATGGAAGAGGGGCAGCAGGCGTGGCGTGCGCTGGTGTGCTCCAACCGCTACCACGTCAAGGACAACCCCGACGACGCCTCCAAGATCTTGCTGGAGCCGCTCGTCCAGGACCACGACGATAAGTTCTGGAACGAGTGGTACAACAAGAACCCCGTCCCGCTGGACCAGGACAAGCGTCGGCGCGGAAACCTGGCGAAGGCTCCAGAGGACGAGGAGCTCCTGTTCCGCGACCCCTACCCCGACAGCTGTGAGGGGTTGCCCCAGCAGCTCGAGCCCGGTCAGGAACCTCGCTACGAAGCAGAGGTTTGGTGGCAACTCGGCAACTTCCACTTCGATCAGATCGATCCCCACGGCGGGCCATACAACCTGAACCGAGCCGTGAGAGCGTACGAGCACTCGATGGAAATCGAGAAGCCGCCGCTTTACGGGGTGGCGCTCTACAAGCTCGCCTGGACCTACTTCAAGCAGCAACGCTACAGGACCGCCGTCGAGGCGTTCGTCAAGCTCCTGCACTACGCCGACGAGCAAGAGGAGAAAACCGGAGACCCCGGTGCAGATTTCCGCTCGGAAGCGTACACCTACATCGCTGGTTCACTGACCTACGTGGACATGGACGGTCCGCCGCCTGAGCATCCGCTCATCCCGCGCAACGACGTCCTCGATCTCGAGACGGACCCACTCATCGCCGAGCAGAAGATGGCGATCGCGATCGACCGTGTCCAGGATCCCAAGTTGATCCCCCAGGACAAGAAGTGGACGGTCGAGATCTACAAGAGCCTGGCGCAGGAGTTCATCGAGATCACCCAGAACCGCAACGCCATCGCGACCCTTGAGTTGACACTCAAGAAGTTCCCCATGGATCGCGACGCGCCGGTCATGCAGAACAAGGTCGCGGAACTCTACGATCAGCTGTCCAAGCTGGCCCCCGAAGGCTCCGCGGCGCACGACGAGTATGCCGCCAAGGCGCTGGAAGCGCGTACGAAGCTGGCTGCGTACGTCGGGACCACGCCCTGGACCGACGCCAATCGGGACGACCCCGAGGCGCTGCAGCAAGCCGAGCTGCTGGTTCGCAATGGGCTGAAGCGAGCCGCCGCGGATCACACCAACAACGGCCGCGCGCTTTTCGACCGCGCGCGGGAGCTGAGTGACGCCGGGGAACAGGTTCGACTTCTCGAGAAGGCGCTCTCTGAGTATCGCCTCGCGGAAACGGGCTGGCGAGCCTATCTCGAGCAGGATCCCAACGCTCTCGACGCATACGAGAGCCGTTTCTGGCTGGCTGATGCGCGCTATCAGGTCGTGCGAATTCAAGTCGTGATGCAGCGCACGCCGAAGCCCGAGGAGGTGACGGCCGCGCGCCAGGCGCTGATCGAAGTCCGCGACTCGAACGAAGACGACAAGTACCTTCAGCCCTCCGCCTACTACCTCGTGGACCTGGCGCAGCAGGTGCTGACTGACCTCTACCGTCGCTACGAGGCCTCCTCGGGGGCCGACGGAATCGAGAAGCGGGAAGAGGTCAAGTTCGAGGGCGAGGGGAGTTCTCGCAAGGTCGTCAAGGAGCCCGTGCCGGCGCCCATCCTCGAGGCGATCAAGGCACGTGAGGACTACAACGCTCGTATCTCGATCGACCGCGATCCGGAGAAGAACGGCCCGCTATACGCCTTCCAGGCGGGCGAGTATTTCTTCGTCTACGGTCAGTTCGAGGAGGCTCGCAAGCGCTTCACCCCGCTCTACGATCAGTTCTGCGGCAAGAACGAGTGGGGTTACAAGGCCTGGGAGAAGCTCATCAGCATGGCGAACTTCGAGGGCGACGCGAAGGAGTCGCGTCGCCTCGTCGAAGGCCCGAGCTGCGCCTACAACCCCGAGACCAAGGCGGCTGAGGACAACATTCGTCAGCCCGTGAAGTCCGGCCTGGCCTATCAAGACGCTGCGAAGCTGTTCGAGGAAGCCCAGAAGATGTCTCCTGGGCCGGAGCGCGACAAGAAGTGGCGCGCTGCTGCCGCCGCGTACAAGGCCGCGCTCGATGCCGCTCCGGCCCGCGACGAGGCGCCAGAAGCTGCGATGAACGGCGCCTATGCCTACAAGCAGGTGGGCGAGTACGACAAGGCGATCGAGATGTACGAGCTGTTCATCTCGAAGTACGGCAGCGACGAGAAGCTCAAGGAGCTCCGTGATGGCGATCCAAAGGCCAAGCCGCCGAAGGATCCCCAGCCCGCCAAGTACGAAGAGCGCGTCAAGTACCTGAAGCAGGCGTACGACGCGCTGGCGGGTTCTTACGTCTTGTTCTTCGACTATCCCAAGGCGGCTGAGACCTTCGACAAGATCAGCACCATCGATCACTTCAAGCCCGAGGATCGTCGCCAAGCCGCTCAGCAGGCCCTCAGCCTGTACTCCAGCCTGGGCGACGAGGCCGGGATGGCTCGCTCGAAGGACCGTTTCGCCAAGCTGGGCGCATCCCCCAAGGAGCTGGCGGAAGCCGACTTCATCATCGCCAACTCGGAGGTGAAGAAGTGGGACGAGTTCAGCGCGGACGAGGGTGCCAACGCGGGAGCCCGCCGCAAGGCTCAAGCTGCGATGGAAGCTTACTACAAGCGCTACCAGAAGCAGGACGCCGCGGCTCAGTTCGTGGTCGAGGCCGCATACAACGTGGCGCGCATGAAGCGAGCCTCGGGCCAGCGAGACCAGACCAAGTGGTGGCAAAACACCACCGCTGCCTTCGCGAAGTGGAACCGTCTTGCCCCGCGGAAAGACAACGCATCCAGTGCGCTGGGCAGTCGCGAAGCGGACATGGCGGCAGAGGCCGAGTACGTGCAGATCGACGCGGACCTGAAGTCCAAGTTCGACTACGACTCCGGGCACCACCGCTACAAGGGCACCGTCACCGAGGTCATCCAGAAGTACCGCAAGGAAGCGACTGAAGCGAAGCAGTGGCACGACAAGCTGGAGAAGGTGATCGACACCTACATCAGCCCAACCTGGACCATCGTGGCGAAGGCCCGGCAGGGGTCGGTGTACGACTCTCTCCGGACTGGTCTCTACAACACGCGCCCACCGGAGCTGAAGATGTTCAGCGCGGCCCAGGAGAAGGCGTTGAAGGCAGCCGAGGAGAGCGACAACCCTGATCTCCAGGAGAAGGCCGACGCGATCCGGGTGAAGATCCAGCAGGCTTGGCGCGACGCTCGCGACAAGGAGCTGAACAGCGCCGATGAAGTCGCGGTCGTGCGTTACGCGGAGTCGGTCGTGCTCTCGCGCCGGTACAACATCTCGAAGCCCGAGGTCGTGCGTGCGATCCGACGCCTCGCGTTTTTGACCGACGTCGTGGGTGAGGCCAAGATGAAGGCCTACACCTCCAGGGTGAAGGATCTGAACTACACCGACGGCATGTTCACCAGGATCCGTCCCGGCGTGGTTGGAGAGCCTGAGCCGAACGGGATGGTGGAACCGTTGCCGGTGGCGAACTGAGCCGGGGAGAAGCGATGCGATACGGACTAATTCTCGCCCTCACCCTCGCCGCAGCCCAGATCGGCTGCTCGAAGAAGGGCACGACCGAAGCTCAGAATCCCGTTGGGCCCCCGCCGAACGCGGCGACTGGAGCCGGACAGGTTGCGACGCCTGAGGGCGCTCAGTACGCGCAGACGGACGGCCTCTCGAGTGGTGAAGCCAGCAATCGCCCTCAGATGAACGCGCAGGCATCGGCTGCCTACAACGCGGGCCTCGAGGCGTTCAAGAACGGTGAGCTGGACACCGCGAAGACGCAGTTCGAGGCGGCGGTCGCTGCTGACTCGAAGGCCTACCGCGCCTACTTCTCGCTGGGTGCCGTCAAGGAGCGCATCGACGACGAGGACGGAGCTCTCCGCAGCTACCAGAAGGCGATCGACGTGGTGAAAGACTACGAGCCCGCGATCGTCGCCTACGCCATGTTGCTCGCATCCAAGAAGCGCTTCGGGGAGGCTGAATCATTTCTGCAGAGCAAATCCGCTGCGATGCCCAAGTCGGCTGCCATTCCCGCCGCGCAGGCGGAGCTGAAGAGCATTCAAAAGGACTCTGCAGCGGCACAGAAGCTCGCCCAGACCGCGTTGAAGCGCAACCCCGACTACCGGCCAGCCATGGTGACGCTCGCGCGGGATCACTACCGCAATCGCCGGTTGGATTTGGCCCTCTACACCTTGAAGGCCATCCTCGACGGGTTCGGTGACGAGAACCCGCCGCGTGACAAGGCGAACGCAGAAGCCCGCTTGCTGCGTGCCTTGATCCTTAGGGAAATGGGCAAGCGCTCGGCGGCGCTCGACGAGTTCAAGGAAGCGGTTGCAGCTCGCCCCGACCTCGTGGAGGCGCGCGTGAGCCTGGGGGCGTTCATGCTCGAGTCAGGCAATGCGGTCGAGGCCGCCGGCTTGCTCGAGGGCGCGCTGAAATACGACCGCCGCAACCTCCTGGCTCACCTGAATCTCGGCGATGCGTATCGCTTGCTGGGGCGTCCAGACGCTGCGCTGAAGGAGCTCGAGGTGGTCAAGTCGCGTGAACCGACGCTGGCCAAGACCTACTACAATCTCGGTCTGCTCTACCTCTTTGGAGGTCAGCTTCAGGGGGTCGACAAGAAGGCCGCCGCGGAGAAGGCCATCAACGCCTTCGAGAAGTACAAGGAGCTGCATCCGCGAGCTCAGGCGGGGGATCCTGACGACACCGACGAGCTGATCGTCCGAGCCAAGAGCCAGAAAGCCATCGCCGAGGCTGAAGCGAAGGCGCCACCCCCTCCACCGCCCGCGGCGCCGCCCGCGGACGCCAAGGGGGCGAGCGACGGCAAGACGCCAGCCAAGGAAGAACCCAAGAAGGGCAACTCCGCCAGCTTCTAAGACGTAGCTGACATGGCCCGCCCCGATCCGACACGACCCAGGAGAAGCCCATGAAACGATTCGTCACCTCGAGCTGCGTGATCGCAGCTCTCCTAGTGCCCAGCGTGGCGTTTGCGCAGGGAAAGAGCCGGGTCGTGACGATCAGCGAGGTGACCATCGTCGGACGCGTGCAGAAGCCGATTGCCGCGGTGGACGTCAGTCGGATTCAACCCAAGCTCACGCTCGCCGAGCTTCGTCAGCCCTTCCTCGATCGCATCGAGAAGGCGCTGTACCGCGACCCGTTCTAGCCCATGTGGGCAGCCGTCCTGGCCTGGGTGCTGGCGGTCAGCTGTATCGTGGCTGCCATCCTGCGTGGTCGCCGCTTGAGTGGCTTGCAGGACGCTCGTGAGATCAGAGATCGCATGGGCCACGCCAGCCTCGAGCGACTCGAGCTGTTGCGTGAGCAGCTCGGAGGGCCGGCGCGAGAACTCCTGGACGGCGTGCTCGACGCAGGCAGTCAGCGGCAGGTGATCGCGGAGATCAATGCGGTGGTCGGCGATCTCAAGTACGAGCTGGTGGGAGCTCACGACGTCGCGAAGAGCGCCAGTCGAATCGCCCTCGCCGGGAGCGCGCTGCTGGCCGTGCTCGAACTGATCCGCTTCTTGCGCGGAACGGGTAGCGTCGCGCTGCTGCTGACCTGCGTGGCTGCTGGCCTGGTGGGGGGCCTGGTCTGTACGGCCTTGGCCCGTAGCGCCCAAACGCGAGCCCGTGGCCAGCTCGACGCGTGGAATCACATCACGCGGCGGCTGACCGAGGTTTCCGAGGCTCGATTCCAGGGTTCGGGGGTGAGGGACTGAACTTTGTGCACTGCTCACCCGTATCAAGGCGACGTTCCTCCACGAATCTAGACCCACTCGCCCAAGCCGGGTAACCTCGCGCAACGCAAGGAACTTTGTGGGAGACTCCGAGCTAGACGAGGAACGGCTCCGGTGCTTTTTTCTCAGTCTAGGAACTTTCAGGAAGTGCCCGTGTCGGACGCGCGCTTTCCTGCCGACCCGATCGGGGTCTCGAGAGGTATTCGATGACGCAACAGCCCCAAGCCCAAGGACCCGGACAACAACGCCCTGGCCAAATGACCGCGGTGATGCGCGCCGTCATGGCGACCGGGCCAAAGGTGCTGCGGATTGGCTTGGTTCAGAACGGGCGCGTGATCGAAGAGCGCATCATCAAGCAGCGAACCCACGTAACGGTCGGCCCCTCCGAGCGCAGCATGTTCGTTGTTGCCGCGGGGAACATCCCGGCGAACTTTCGGCTGTTCGAGCTGGTAGGCAACCAGTATGCGCTGAACTTCCTCGACGGCATGACTGGACGCGTGGCGTTGCCCACCGGCATCAGAGACCTCAACGTGTTGCGGGGGCAGGCTCGTCGTACGCAGCAAGGGGCATATCAGGTCGCGCTCACGGAGGACTCCCGCGGCAAGGTGGTGATTGGCGACACCACGTTCCTGTTTCAGTTCGTCGCTCCTCCCCCGGTTCAACCGCGGCCGCAGCTGCCCGTCTCCGTCACTCGGGGCGCCACCAGCATCGACTGGCCAACGACGATGATCGCGGCCTTCTCCTTCCTTGCGCACTTGATGGCCATCGGCCTGATCTACTCCGATTGGCTCGATCCAGTCATCGACGAGAGCGTGAACGTTCAGGGCTTGATAGATACGGTGAAGAACCTCCCTCCCCCCCCTCCTCTCGAGGATCCAACCCCCGAAGACGAGACGCCCACCGAGACGAAGGACACGAAGGAGCCCGAGAAGAAAGTCGCTTCCGCGGGGCAAAAGGCTCCGGGTAAGGCCGCCGGTGGTGGCAACATGAGCGCGAAGGAAGCTGCCGCGCTCTCGAACGAGCTCGATCAGCTAGAGATGCAGACCCTCGGGGCCCTCGCAGGCCAGGGACCAGCCACTGCTGGCGTGCTCCAAGACGGCGAAGTCACCACGGACGCGCTCGATCGCGCCGCCGCGAGCGGAGCCGGCGTGGGCACCAGCGGTCCTGGCGGACTGAGCATCCCAGGTGGTGGCGGCCCGCTCCGTCCGGGGGCGTCGGGAGGTGGCCTGGGGTCGATCGGTGCAACCGGCAAGGCTGGCGGTGAGGGCACTGGCAGCGGAGGTAAGGTGAAGGGCCCGAGAGGGAGCGCTGCGGTTGGCGGCGCGGCCGTCGCTGGCGGTTCCGTGAGCAACGCGAGCCGGGTCGTCGCTGGCATGCGGGCAGGCTTTCGTGCCTGCTATCAGCGCGGGCTGGCACAGAACCCCGATGCACAGGGCAGCATTCGCCTCAGTATCCGGGTTGGTCCCGGCGGCGAAGTCCAGGGCGTTTCAGCGTCGGCTAGCGGGAATCTGCCGGGCTCCGTGGTTGGCTGCGTCCAGTCCCGCGCCAGCGCCGCCCAGTTCTCGCCCCCCGAAGGCGGCAGCGCGGTGATCAGCGTGCCCGTCACGTTCGTGAAGCAGAACTGAACACCGACCAGCCTCCAAATCCTGCCTGGGTGTGTCAAGCGAGCGTGAATCTGCCCGTACTAGTTGGCACCTGACCCAGGTCCTGGTCGTTGCGCGCGCCGCATGGCCAGGCCTGAGCGTGGAGTTGTCGCTAGATGAGAAGGTGGATCGAGCTGATGTCTGGGAGCGTGGAGGCGCGGATGCGTCCCCTGCATGTGCTCCCAGATCCGCGAAAATCCACCCGAATTGACGATGTGGGTGTCGTTGACACCTCCGGGTCCGGCTCATATACTCGGCCGCACTCGCTTGATTGGTTAGAAGGGCTATGCCGCAGGGCGTAGGCCGAACGCCGCCCCTGGCGCAACGTGAGGGGACGGCTCGAG
>JAGQIY010000682.1 GCA_020430865.1 Myxococcales bacterium | reverse complement strand
GCCCAGGGCGACGCCGAGGACCTTGGGTGCTCGCTCCATCAGACCGGCGGGAGACGCCGCGAACACCGGGCCCCGAGCGCTTGGCTCAGGCGACGCATCGAGATCGAGCGTGGCGCTCGGACGAGGCGTCTCACCCCCAGAAGAGACCGGGGACGGGCTAGCACCGGACGCAGGATCGGATCCCCGTGGATGCGGATCGTCGCAACCCGCGCTCGACAGCAGACACCCCAGCAGTGCGCAAGCTCGGAGTTGGTGACGGCGGGGCATCCCCGATCAGCCCTCGACCAGGACGAAGGTACTCTTCCCCATGCCCCGACCTTGGACCATGCCCCACTCCTCGACGAACGGGGGCACCGTCCAGTCGAATACACGCCTGGCGTCGATCGGTGAGAGGTTGACGCAGCCGCCGGATTTGCGCTCACCGAAGTCCTCGTGCCAGTACGCGGCGTGGATGGCGTAGGGGCGCTTGAAGTACTGCGTCCAGGGCACGTCGGCGATCCAGAACTTCCGCGGTTCGCCCATCTCAGTGGTCATGGTGCTGACCTGCTCCTTGGACTTGATCCAGTAGCGCCCGTACGGCGTCGCGCCCTCCTTGCCCGGGCTCATCAGGGTCGTGAAGACCGCGCGCTCACCCTCGTACAAGGTCAGTGTCCCGCGGTTCACCCGGATGTGGATCCACTTGTTCTGTGGAGAGAAGTCCCGCTGTACCTCCCAGGGGACCTTGCGTCGCTCTGCTACCGCCGCCTCGTCCTCGGCGATGTAGAAGCCATCCCTGGTCTCGAGGTAGCGCCTGCCGTCCTGCTTCCGGGAGGCACCGGTGAGCTGCATCCAGCTGCGCGGCGCCCAGCTCTCGGAGGTCTTGATGAGCTCGTCGGCCTCGAGACGATACTTGCTACGCGCTCGCTTGCGCGCCCAGGCGATGGGTAGCTGTCTTCCGGAATCGAGTTCGAGCCCGTGGAACTGGCTGCGCCGGAAGCGCAACAGGCCCTTGGCCGGCACGATGGTGAGGTTCGTCGAGAGCACCCAGACCTGACCGTTGGCCTCGAAGGCGCGGGTGTAGGCGATCATGGAACCGAAGGGCACCTTCTTGAACAGCAGGCCAGGCTTCCTGCCCCACGCGTTTGGGGCGTAGCCGCCGTCCTGGAGGAAGTCGGGGATCGGCCCGTTGGGCTGGATCGGCTCCTTCTCCGTCAGCTCGTCGTGACCCACGGACCAGCCGCGGAGCTTGGGGTAGTCACGAGGCCCGGTCTCCCAGCGGAACTCTTTATCCGTGGGGATGCGCGTCAACATGGGCGCCCCGAGGCTGAAGGCATACTCGTAGGGGAAGGCGCCGGTGGCCGGCTCCGTCCAGCGGCTCGCCTGGACGAAGGGGTCGGACATGTCCGTGGTGTTGCGTCGGTCTGCGCAGGCAAAGCCACCTGCGACGGGTACGTACTTCTGGCACTTGCCCAGGCCAGAGCTGAAGGCCGGTCCCGTCGCCGCGATGCTGTCGCCGACGCGGATCCCGCCCAGCGGCAGGGTGCGGGAGTCGGGGCGAGGGTGGATCCAGGAGCCCCAGGTCCTGGAGGCGACGCGGCCGAACTCTCCGGCGCTGGGCAGCGGCGGAGGGTAGTCGGCGCCGAAGGGATCCGGTGCTGGTACCTCGGCTTGCTCGGAGCTGGGCGCAGGGCCCGACGCCTTGCCAGCGCTGCGCGCCGCGACGGGCGCGCTCGGATGCTCTGCGTGACTGGGCGCGCTGGGCGCGCCGCTCGAGCTGGGTGAGCAAGCGCCGATGCCGAGCGCAAGCGCGCACAGGCTGAACTTCAAAGACCCCATGACCCCGACATTTTGCCCGTCCTTCGGGTGTTCTGGCCCAGATTGCTGTGGCTTCAAGCTCTGCATCGCAGACCGGTCAGGCGCTTGTCTTGGGAGCCTCGCTCGGGAGCTTCTACACTTGCTGGGTGAGAGTGCGTGACGCCTCGGCCCCAGCTCCGGATGCTGTGCGGCTGTTCACCCTGTGCGCGTTGCTCGCCGGGTGCCAGCAGGCAGACGCCGAGTCGTCGCCAGCGCCGAGCCACAGCGCCGCCCTGGGCGCATCCGCGGCGGCGATCGCTCCCTTGAAGCCGCAGGGAAATCCGCCGGCGACCACGGTCTCCCCGCCAGGGTCGGTGAGCGCGAGATCGCCGCTGGTGCTGCTCTTCGGGGGTGACGTGAACCTGGGGCGAGGAACCGGTCAGCGCATCCTGCGTGACCCCGGCTATCAACCGCTGCGCTTCATCAAGCCGTACTTCGACAGCGCTGACTTCCGCTTCGTGAACCTGGAGTCTCAGCTGTCCGAGCAGGATGGGGTCACCTCGACCAAGCACCGCCTGATCTTCACGGGTCCGCCCGGGGGTGCCGCGGTGCTCAAGGCGGCCAGCGTCGACCTGGTCAGCGTCGCCAACAATCACATGTGGGACTTTGGTAAGTCCGCGCTGCTCCAGACCTTCGACAACCTGGATCGGTCTGGCGTGCGCTACGTGGGCGCGAGCCCGAAGCCCGGAAAGGACTCCTACGACGCCGTGTCAGTCGAGGTGCGTGGGGTGAAGATCGGGTTCTTCGCGGTGACCCACATCTGGAATCAGGGCCCGATCAACGAGCACGAAGGCCGGCACTACGTCGCCTGGGCCGATTTCGGCGCGCTCGAGACCCGCATCGCGGCCGCAAAGCGTGACAACGACCTGGTGATCCTCAGCTATCACGGCGGCGCTGAGTACGTGGACGAGCCGATGATGTGGACGCGGCACTTCGTGCGCGCGGTGATGCGGGCAGGGGTGGACGTCTTCATCGGTCATCACCCCCACGTTCCGCAGGGCGTTGGTTGGGCCGGATCGAGGCCGGTGTTCTACAGTCTCGGAAACCTCGTGTTCCCCATGCACAGTGACCATCCCTGGACGGGCACCAGCTTCCTGGCGCGCCTCAGCTACGCTAAGCTTGCCGGCGGCAAACCCCGCCTGACCAAGGCGGAGGCGTGCCCCTATTTCATCCTGGGTCACGTGCCGAAGCCGTTCGAGGACAAGGCCTCGCCAGCGCGTCATGCGCAGTTCAAGCAACACCTCGACCTGACGTCGCGCGCGGTTGGGGGCACGGAGATCGGTGAGCCTGGAGCCGACGGATGCTACCCTCTGAATCCTCCGGGAAAGAGCGGTCCAGGCGCACCGCTGACCGTGGGCGCTCGGCGCGCCATCAAGTTCAAGCAAGGAACACCATGATCCGCCTCACGCTGTCCCCTGTCTCCCTGTCCCTCGTCGTGCTCTGCTTGGCTGGCTGCAAGCGAGGGGGTGAGGAGCAGCTCCAGGAGAAGGCGGCCGCATCCACGTCGAACGAGCAGGCCAGCGCTCGGCAGCAGGCGGAGGAGCCTGGGGATCCCGGTGTTCAGCCAGCGAGCCACACCGAGACCGTTGCAGCCGAGTGCTCCCCTGGGTGCACGACCCTCGAGCGCTGCGTGAAGGACGACAAGGGCGGCAGCAGGTGCGAGCCGGCGTGCCCAGAGGGCACCGTCTTCATCCCACCCACTGGACCGAAGGGCTTCGAAATGGGCCGGGGCGCGCCCGGCAGTGACGATCAGAAGCACACGGTGGTCCTCAGCAAGCCATTCTGCATGGACGCCACCGAGGTCACCGTCGCGGCCTACCGCGAGTGCGTGGAGGCGGGGAAGTGCACGGTGCCTCAGCTCAGAGACATCAACGCCAACTATCGCTCGGAGTACGACCGCAAGAACCACCCCGTCAACATGGTCAACTACAAGCAGGCCAAGGCGTACTGCGAAGCCCAGGGCCAGAGCCTGCCCACCGAAGCGCAGTGGGAGTATGCCGCCAGCCACGGGGACGGCCGTGTGTATCCCTGGGGTAACACACCGGATCCTACCTGCGAGAACGGATACGCGGACTTCACGCCGGGTGGCTCGCCTCACGAGGACCCTGCGGGTGACGTCGGCTGCCACGGAGGCGGGTCCAGCGAGGTGAAGGCACACCCGAAGGGCAAGATCAGCTACCCGGCCGGCGACATCTACGATCTCGGTGGCAACGTCTGGGAATGGACCCTGGACTGCTATGTCCCATATCCGCGGGGTACCGTTACGGATCCGCAGCCTTCCGCGCACCCGAACCTCAAGGGCAGTTGCTACGTCTACTCGTTGAGAGGGGGAGGCTGGAATCGCAGCCGCTTTTCCATGCACACCTACAGCCGCGCGGCGAGCAAGTGGACCTACCGTGTGCCCGGCTTGGGCTTCCGCTGCGTGACGAACGCGGACTAGCAGAGTGCCGAGGAACACCCCGCCAATCAGAACCCGTTGGGCCTGAGATGCTCGGAGAGCGCTTGCTGCTGGAAGCCATCTCAGAGGCGGCCGTCGAGCGGGTCTCCCAGGTGGACCGTGGCTTCCTGCAGAAGACCGAGCGCTGGCGCCCGGAGCAGCTCTGGCCGCACCAGCGCGCGCGACTCCAGCAGCTGCTCCGACACGGGATCGCGAGCGTTCCCTACTATCGCGAACGCGCGGCAGAGTATGCCGATTTTCTCGCCCACGACGCCACTCTGGACACTTGGCGGCGCCTGCCACTCCTCAGTCGGGCGGAGGTTCTCCGGCACACGAACGCGCTCCACGGCGGGACGTCGAGCAAGCTCCACGAAGTCATCCGAGAGGCCAACAGCTCGGGTTCGACGGGGCGTCACGTGAGCGTCTGGATCAGCCGGAGCAGCGCTCGCGTGACCGACGCCTTCGCTGCGCGTGACCACCGCTGGCATCAGCGTGATACGGCGCTCAGCGCCGCTGCGATTCGTGCGATCCCGGAGGGAACCGAGATCGCGAGGTCGGGTAAGCGCACCTGGGGAGCCGGCGGAGGCCGCCTCTCGGTGCTCGAGGTCCACACCCCGGTGCGTGAGCAGCTCGAGTGGCTACTCGAGCGCGAGCCAGCGTACATCGCGACCTACGCTTCCAACGCGCGCGCGCTGCTGTCGAGCGCCAAGCAGCTCGGCGTGCGATGGCCGGGGTTGCGCGAGCTGGGTACCTTCGGCGAGGTGGTGGACGACTCGCTGCGAGCGCTGGCCGGCGAGGTCTGGAACGTGCCACTGGTAGACGCGTACTCGTGCGTGGAGCTTGGCCACCTGGCGCTGCAATGCCCGCAGCACCCGCACTATCACGTGCAGTCAGAGAACGTCTTGCTCGAGGTCCTCAGACCCGACGGTAGCCCGGCGACTCCAGGCGAGACGGGGCGCGTCGTCGTCTCGACGTTGCACAATTTCGCGATGCCTCTCCTGCGCTACGACGTTGGTGATTTCGCGGTGGTGGGCGAGCCCTGCGACTGTGGGCTCGGCCTTCCGGTTCTCGAGCGGATCGTCGGGCGAGTCCGCAACCTGATGCGGGTGCGTGGCGACGATGGCGAGGATCGGCTTTGGCCACGCTATGCCTCGAACGTGCTGGGAAAGCATTTTGCCGTGCGGCAATTCAGGCTGGTGCAGGTCGGGTATGAGGACTTCGACCTGGAGCTGGTGAGCGAACCGCTAGCTGACGAGACGGAGGCGGACCTGCGCCGGATGGTGCTGCAGCAGCTGGAGCGCAACGTTCCTCACCCCCTGAAGCTCGAGATCCGCTACGTCAGCGAGATCCCTCGCGGACCAGGCGGGAAGTTCGAGGACTTCGTCTGTCAGTTCCGCGAGGATTGACTACTGCTCGCAGTGCAGGTTCACCACGACGCCCGAGTCCCCGTCGCCGACCTGGTTTTCGATTCCGTAGTCGATGCGTTGAGTGGCGCCGCAGGCGTCGGTGACGTAGAAGCGCAGGGAGTACAGGTAGAAGTCTGGAGGCAGGCTGCTGAGGTCGAGGGTCATCGTGTTCTGGTCGACGACCATCGAGCCGGTCTCCGTGCCCGACTGGAAGCCGCCGTCAGGATCTGCCGCGTCCCAGTAGTACTCGTAGGTCGCGCTGACTACTTCCGTTAGGCCAGGCTTGATCTGCACCGTGAGGATCTTGGTGCTCCTGTCATAGGTGGACGAACCGCTCTCGAAGTCGGAGCAGGCGTTGCTGAGCCCGCTCGGGCAGTCTCGACACTGATAGGCCGCCCAGTCGCGCCACTGCGCTGCGGGGCCACTCCCGGCGGACCCGCCGGTACCGGCGCTGCCGCCTGTCGCGGCTCCGCTCGACCCACCGCTGCCCGGGGCGCCCGCGGAGGCATCCGGAAGGCTCCCACCAGTGCCTTGCCCTGCGGATCCGCCCGTGGCGCCAGCGTCGGGCGCGTTGCAGACCAACGGGGCCAACCCGCCGGTCCCCCCCGTTCCTCCGGTGCCTGCGCTTCCGCCCGTTCCTCCGGTGCCTGCGCTTGCGCCCGTGCCTCCAGAGCCCGCGGTCCCGCCGGCTCCCGCTCCTCCGCTGGCCCCTGTGCCGCCCATGCCAGCACCACCACCGGTTCCACCGGCAGCGCCGGTGCCCGCGGCGTTGCTTCCCGCGCTCCCCCCATCTCCCGCGAGGGAGCCGTCGGCCCCCGCGTCAGGGCTGCCTTTTGCGTTCTTCTTGTCGTCGTCGTCCGAGCAAGCGCTGGCGGCGACGACGCCAATCATCAGGCTCGCGAGGGTTGTAGCTCCGCGCATCTCTTCAGCTTAACCGGCCCCGGGGCCTGCCGACAAGCGCGGGCGAGCCCAGCCTCGGCCAGTCGCGCAGCTAGCTCAGCACGAGCAAGGGGCAGCGCTCTGCCAGTTCGTAGCCAACAACGGCGCGGAAGCGCCCTTCCCAGCCGGCCGCCCTCGCAACCTCCAGGAACTCGTCTTGACTGGGAAAGGAATAGGTTTCGGGGGAATTCTCATACACGTGGATGGTCTGGACGTCCTCCAGTGGCCACCCCGTTCGGCGAGCCAGCGCGGGCAGATCGGGGAGGCGACGGAGCAGCTCCTCCCGTAGCTCGGCGACCCGCAGGCTGACGCCCCGCTCTGCGCACACTGCCATCGCGAGCCGCCACTTGAAGGCATGAAACGTCTGGCTGCGTTCGGGCGTCGCCGCGACCTCCCGAGTCGTTTCCGTGCGGCTGGGTCGCACGAAGCAGCGCAGCGCAGCCCCGCCCATCGCCTCTGGCATCAGCTCTCTCAGTCGCTCCAGCACCTGGATTTGGGGGTGAGGGTGAGGCATCACGTTGAGTGAGCCGTCCCCCACTGCAAAGCCAACCGTCCCGGCGGCGAGCTCCAGCCTGGTCCAGTCCGCACACAGCGCCCGCCGCCCCGGCTCGTCCCCTGGCCACAGGGCCTCGATCATGCTCGGGTTTCGGTCCACGGCCAGCAGCGGAGTGTGGAGCCGGGCCAGCTCCGGGGTGACTCCGAGAACCAGACAGGTGCGGTGCGGCGCACTCGCCAGTACGCGCTCCGCCTCTTCGCGCAGCGCCGTCACGACGTCCGGCGTCGGGCGCAGCGGTGGTCGGAGGCGAGACCAGCGCGCGTGGTAGGCCCCCCAGTGGCTGCGGCCTTGGGTCATCAGCGCGGCTGCATCAGCGGACGACCCACGCCTCGATAGCTGAAGCCCGCGTCGGTGAGCGCTTCGGGCACCATGCAGTTGCGTCCATCGAAGATCAGCCGTCCGCGCATCGCCTCGGCAAGGCGCTCGGGATCCGGGGAGCGGAACTGGTTCCACTCCGTGGCGATCACCAGCGCGTCCGCGCCGAGCGCAGCCTCGTACATGTCGCCGAACAGATCGATGCCGGAGGTGATGTTGCGGTACCTCAGGCCATCCTGGGCGGTCTCGAGTGCCTGTGGATCCGTGGCGCGGACGCTGGCTCCCTTCGCCAGCAGTAGCTCCACGAGGTCCAGCGCTGGGGCCTCTCGCACGTCGTCCGTCTTCGGCTTGAACGAGAGTCCCCAGAGCGCGACGACCTTGCCCTGGAGATCGCCCAGCGCGGCTTCCAGGTGCTTCGCCATGTCCCGGACCGGCTCGCGATTGGCCGCGATCGCCGCGGCGACGACGCCCATCTCCACGCCGAACTCCTGCCCGGTCTGGACCAGCGCGCGGGTATCCTTGGGGAAGCAACTGCCACCGAAGCCGAGGCCGGGGTAGAGGAACTGGAAACCGATGCGGCGATCGGAGCCCACGGCGATGCGCACGTCCTCGACGTCCCCTCCAGCCGCGTCACACAGCCGCGCCACCTCGTTCATGAAGCTGATCTTCGTGGCCAGCATGGCGTTGGACGCGTACTTCACGATCTCGGCGCTCTCGGGGCTCATGCGCTGCAGGCGGTCCCGCTGACGATTGAAGGGCGCGTACAGCCGGCGCAGGGTCTCGAACGCCTCGTCGTCGTCGGTGCCGACCACGATGCGGTCGGGCTTCGCGAAGTCGTTGATCGCGTCGCCCTCCTTGAGGAACTCGGGGTTGGAGACCACCGCGATGGGATGCTTGGCGTGCTTCTCCACGACCTCACGCACCTTGGCGTTGGTTCCCACCGGGACCGTGCTCTTCAGCACCAGCACGGTGCGCTGCTTGGCGAAGCGCGCCACGTCTTCCGCGACCTTCAGCACATGGCGTAGGTCGGCGGAGCCGTCCTCGTTGGGCGGCGTGCCCACCGCAATGAACACCGCCTGGCGTCCGGCGATGGACTCCTCCAGGTTCGAGCTGAAGCTCAACCGGTCTGGCCAGTTGCGCTGCACCATCGCGGAGAGCCCTGGCTCGAAGAACGGCACCTCGCCGCGGCGGAGCTTCTCGAGCTTCGCCTCGTCCACGTCCACACACACTACCTCGGTTCCCGAGTCGGCGAAGCAAGCGCCTGCGACCAAACCGACGTAGCCCGACCCAACGACTGCGATTTTCACGGGCGG
>JAGQIY010000681.1 GCA_020430865.1 Myxococcales bacterium | reverse complement strand
GGCAAGAACACGCCTCACATCCTGGGCACCAGCATCGCCGGCGGCGGCTCGAACCTCGACCTGATCTATACGGATCCCGACGGAAACCAGACCGGAGGTGCCATCACCAGCGACGACAACTGCGTCTACTGGCTGAGCAACGGGCGCGCCTACGCGGTACCCCTCGCTGGCGGCGCGCGCGTCGACGCGCTGACCAACCAGATCACCGACGCGACGGGGCTGGCAACCGATGGCGCCAAGCTGTTCGTCGCGCGAGCGAACGGCGAGATCTGGCAACGCAACCTGCTCAACGCCACCTGCGACGGCAGCGGTCCGGCCGAGAAGCGCTTGCTCAGCGGCTTCGGGGGCGCCAAGGAGCTGGTGTCCTACGCGGACCGCCTGGGCTTCATCGCGAACGACTCCGAGCTCGGCGAGGGCGGCGTGTTCAGCTACCAGCTCGGGAGCACTTCGGTGCAGCAGATCGTGCCCGCCAGCAAGAAGGTCGTGAAGCTGCGGCAGGTCGGGACGAACCTCGTTCTTCGCAACGCGGACGGAGTGATCAGCAAGGTCGCGGACGGCACGCAGTGAACGCCCCTCCCGGGCGAGCACTAGCCAGCTATTTGTACGGGTTCTCCCGGGGCAAGTCCCCGGTTGGGGCCGGCGCAGTGGGCGTCGTCGGGTTGGGCGCTATGGCGGGCGACCCCTTGGCAGTCGCGCGCGGTCTCGGGCTTTGACCAGCATGGGACTCCGGCTCTGGCGCGCCGGCGTCCAGCTGGTCGAGCTCCAGGGTCTCGACACCATCGCTGCTCGGTGTCGGCGCCACGGGTTCAGGCTTCTGCGTCTCCACGGGCGGCGCCGTGGCTGCGGGCACGCTCACCACGGTGGTGGTCGTGGACTCGCGACGCGTCACCGCGAGGATCACGACGACGACGAGCGCCACCAGCAGCCCCACCACCCCCACGATGTACCCGCCGAGCCCCGAGCGTTGAGGCGGCATAGCGGAAACCGTCTGGGGGAAGCTGGTGTGGGTGGGCGCCGATGGCTCCAGCGGAAACCCCACGCCGCTGCCGGTGATCGAGCTCACCGACGCTGGACCGATGCCGCTCCCCGTGCCCTCGGAGATCACGTCCGTGGAGCTCTTGCCGGTGGGCGTGAACCCCGCCTCGCTCCCCGGCAGCAAGCTGGGACGCCCCGCGGATGCGGCCTTCAACGCCGCACGAATACCCTTGCGGCGCTGTTCGATTCGCGGGCCGAGCACGCGCTTGAGCAGCGACGCCACGCCGCTGTGGGGCACCAGGATGCGGTTGGTCTGCAGGTAGGCTTGCAGATCTTGCTGAAGCTCCAGCGCGGTCTGGTAGCGCCGGTCGATGTCGCGCTCCAGGGCCCGCAACACGATACGCTGCAGCTCCTCGGGGTACTCGGGGTCGATGGAGCGCGGCTCCGGGATCTTGCCACTGACGACCAAATGCAACGTCTCGGCGTCATGTTCCCCACGGAACAGCCTGCGCGTGGTCGTGAGCTCGAACAGCACGATCCCGAGCGCGAAGATGTCCGCCCTTCGGTCCACGGGTTTGCCCCGGGCCTGCTCCGGAGACATGTAGCCGAACTTGCCCTTGAGCTGTCCAGCCTGCGTGGCGTCGCCGATGCGCCCCATGGCCTTCGCCACGCCGAAGTCGACGAGCTTGATCGCGCCGTCGGTACCGATCAGGATGTTGTGCGGGGACACGTCCCGGTGCACGACTCCAAGCAACCGCCCGCTTTCGTCGGTCAGCTCATGTGCCGCGTGCAGGCCGGCAGCAGCGTCTGCGATGATCCTCACGGCCATTTCCGCAGGGATTGGACGTCGCTTCCCCGACTCCGCGATCACCGCATGCAGTGAGTCACCCTCGACCCACTCCATCGCCATGTACATCACGCCGTCGGCCTCGTCGACCTCGTACACGTCGACGACGTTCGGGTGACGAATCGCGCGGATCAAGCGACCCTCGTCGAGGAACATGTCGACGAATTCCTTGTCCGTGGCCAGGTCGTGGAGGATGGCCTTGACGGCGACCAGCCGCTCCTGCTCGGGCACATCCGCGTGCTCGCGAGCGACCCAGACGGTCGCCATCCCGCCCCGACCAATGCGCTGGAGTAGCTCATAGCGACCAAGTCGCTTGCCGCGCGTGAGTTCCTCCGTCACCACTCCTTATCCACCCCTCTACAGTCTGACTGGCTACGCGGACTTGTCAGCAGAGAACGCCACGGCGAGGCCATGGCCCGCCGCCAGCCGTCCCTCCCGTCGGCCCGTCCACCCCGCGCCTGCCAACACCATCCAGCCAGCACCCCGGGGATACGTGTGACCGTGGGTGAACGCGCTCGAGTGCATGACGGGATTAGGCGTTTTCCGCGTCGCTTTCGTCAACCATCCGGGAGCATCCAACCCGTTTTGGGGAGAGGGACACATACAATGTGTTTGACGCCACGCGGCGAATCCACCGCAGAGGGTCTGCGGTGGATCTGCAGAGTTCGGATCAGCTCGTGTGCCGCTCGAGCATCTCGGCGAGTCGCGGCGCCGCGTCCTCCACGTGCTTGGCGGCAGAGGGGCGCAGCTTCTCGTACATCTTCTTGACCGAGCCCTTGTCGCTAGCCTGGGCGCGCGCGTCGGTGACACCCAGCAGCGCCTCCGCCACGCGGCTCTTGTTGTCCTTGATGTGCTGTCCGGGGGGCTTACCCGCGGCGAGCGCCTCCTGATAGAGCGGGTCGAGTTGATCGAGGAAGTCATCCAGCAGGGCGTTGACGACCTTGCGGATGAAGCCCGGCTGAATGCCCTTCACCATCTTGTAGGCGGTCTTGATCGCCATTCCGCTGATGCCGCTCTTGTCCGAGACCTCGGCGTCCAGAACCTTCTGCGCGTCTTCGATCACCGCCTCGCGCTTTTCGCCACGACCTACCAGCTCCTTGAGGCTTGCCATCTCGGCTCCTTGCTTGTGTCTGAAGCATCCACACCCAGCGGGTGGGACGGACTAAGGAATGCGTCCGGGCGGGTGCCCGTGCGTGGGCCGCGCTTATCACGCAGGGTCGGCGCTGCAAACCTCCAGCACCTGGTTCCCCTCCAGGGCGTCCCCGCGCCATTCCCCGGTTTTCCGACGCGCCATCTTGACATCGCCCCGAGCGAACGGCACATCGCCCACTGAAAGGCTTCGCATCCGGGTCACAAAGAGGCGAGCGTTCCCACCCAAAAAGCGGTAGGACCCGCACGAGCGATCCCGGCGATCCGGGTAGATCACTGACCCTACCGGCCCCCTGACCCCAATGGCGCATCACCCGCTCCACTCTCCGGACGACCCGCACTCCAGGCGGCCCATCGTCCGCGCTGGGCGCGAGTCACCAGCGGCCAGCGGTGGGCGCTCAGCGGTCCCCGTGCGACGGGTTCACTCGGCGCCGCCGAGCGATCGGCATGACCCAAACCTCCACCACTAGGCGAGCGACCAAACGCTCACCCGCTTCGAGACAGAGCTAGATTTCATGGCACAGCCGGTTCCCGTCACTCCCGACGACCCCAACACCCCCAAGTCCCTGGCGGGCGCCATCGTCCGCTTTGCCGGAGGCTCCGGCGACGGAATGCAGGTCACTGGGAGCCAGTTCACCGTCGCCGCGGCCCTCGCGCGCAACGACCTCGCGACCTTT
>JAGQIY010000680.1 GCA_020430865.1 Myxococcales bacterium | reverse complement strand
TGGCTCAAGCCGCCCTTGCCGGCCTTGCCACGACCACGGGGAGTACGAACTGCGTCGATGATGAATGCGTCGCCCATCGCGGGATCCTCCGATGCTCTGTCTTGTTGTGCTGAAGCGTCCGACCTTGGACGCCCTGGGTTTGGGGGTTAGGTGCGCTGACCAGTCTCGCGGGTGGCTCAGCGAGTCCGCGCGCGAGACTTTTTTGCCATATGGTAATGTGCGTCAGCGGGTAGTCAGCGTAGGCCGCCGAACAGGGGAACTCTGCGTGTCGGCTGCGCGCAGAGGCGCGCGAAACCGGTGACACTGCGCGGCGAAAGCTACCACAAGCATCTAGCGCCACAGCCCAAAAGAGGTGCACTGCGCCCACGCCGTTCGGCCCTGCGCGATTGCAGCATCCTGCTGGTCCTGGCGCTTGACTGGAGCCGCAGTACAGCTTGGCGGTGCTCCTTGACTCATCGCGGCATCTGCAGGGTGTTGGGCCAGCTGGCACCGTGCATGCTACTTAGTGCAGGTGCGACGAAGGTCGCCTCTGCGCGACTCCAGCGTGCCCGATACCCCGCCAGGGCACAGGCCTTCCAAGCGGCGCCTTCAGCCGCTGGGCTGGCTACCTGCCACCGCGTTCGCGCTCGTCGCCACGGCCAGCGCTCCCCTGGGCGCTCGCAGCAGCGGCTTCAGCGCCTTCGGCTCTCCACGCTGCGAGATCGCGGCGCCGAAGCCCGAGCCGAAGCGCTATGTGGTGGCTGCGGTGGGTGACTCTCTGACCGACACACGTGTCGGCGGCGGTCGCTACCTGAGGTATCTGTCTCAGCGCTGTCCGGAGAGTCGCTTCGATGCCTACGGAGTCGGAGGGCAGCGCACGGAGCACATGCGCTGGCGGTTCTTGCACGACGTCTTCGGAGTCGGTGCCGCGAGGAAGCCACCTGAGTACACCCACGTGATCGTGCTCGGGGGCATCAACGACCTCAGCGCCGGTTCATTGAGCAACGCTCGCACCGGGCGCATCCGCGACAACCTGAGCTACATGTATCGCCAGGCTCACGCCCGCGGCGTCCAGGTGATTGCCGTGGAGGTGCCTCCTTGGGGGCTGTTGCGCGGCGTGCGCGACGCTCGCGTCCAGGCGACTCTGGAGCTGAACTCCTGGATTGCGAGCCGTCCGAGGCACGGCGAGGCGGACTACGCAATCGACCTCGGACCGGTTCTGCGCTGTGACGAGCGCCCGGGAGTCAGGCGTGGCGACCTGTGCCCCAGCTTCAGGCGTTTCCCGGCGGATCGCATTCACTGGAACGCGGCGGGGCACGAACGCGTCGCGGAGGCGCTATTCCAGAGCGTGTTCAGCGACTGCCGCTGACTCGAGGCTGTAGAGCTCGCGCGGCTCAGCGCCCTGCGAGTCGACGTAGCGGCTCCCCGGTGAGCCTGAACGTGGTCCAGTCGCTCATCGGGACCGCTCCGAGCCCCTCGTAGAAGTCGATGGCGAGCTGGTTCCAGTCGAGCACCGACCACTCCATGCGCGCGTAGCCACGCTCGACGGCGATGCGGGCCAGCGCCCCGAGCAGGGCGCCTCCGACGCCTGACTTGCGGGCCGACTCGCGCACGAAGAGATCCTCGAGGTAGAGACCCGGGCGGCCCTTCCAGGTGGAGTAGTTCTGGAAGTACAGGGCGAAGCCCGCGGTCTGGCCGTCGAGCTCGGCGATCAAGCACTCGAATGGGCAGCGGTCGCTCTCGAGCTGGCTCCGCAACACGGCGGGGGTCGTCTCCACCGCCAGGGGCTCGCGTTCGTAGATCGCGAGCTCGGTGATCAGCTCGAAGATCAGCTCGCAGTCATCAGGCCTTGCCGTGCGGATGTGGGCTTGCTGGCTCATCCGAGCAGACCTCGCTGGGCGAAGACGCGACGCAGGAAGGACACCGGCATGTTCCCCGACTCCAGGTAGACACGATGGAAGAGGCGGTCCAGGTCGCGGCCTTCGAGCTTTCCTCGCTGGGCACGCTCGAGGTCGCGCTTCAGTCCCCAGACGAGGTGATTGCCCGTGAGATAGGAGAGGGGATAGCCGCGTTCCTGGGAATACCAGTTGAGCTCTGCCTGGACTCTCCCAGGCACGAAGCCCGTGACGGCAAACAGCAAGTTGCCCGCGGCGACGAAGGGATCGTCGCTGCTCAGGTCACACTTCACGCCGACGTCCAGGTAGCTCTTGTCACCGCTCATGAAGAACAGATCGATCGCCACACGAGCACCGATGCGGGCGATGTCGTGCTTGGAGGTGAAGCGCACCTCGTCCTCCAGGTCCGCGACGTAGCCGACGTCGAGCATGTAGTCCTCGAGCATCGTGGTCCAGCCTTCGGCGTGATCCATGGCGTCGATGTGTTTGCGGATCAGTGAAGGGTGCAGCGCTCCCCAGCTGAGCTGCAGGTGATGCCCCGGGATGCCCTCGTGCACCATCATGCCGGGGATCGACAGCTCGGTGTGCTCGTCGACGAGCTCGTCGCTCAGGGTGAGGTAGACCAGGCTGCGCTTCGTTCCCTCGCGGAATGGTGCAGGGGAGGTCATCGCGCCAGCCGGGATGGTCGGCTCGAGGAAGCCCGGGGTGCGCAAGATCAGCATGTCCTGGTCTTCAGGTACCGGGAACAGGTCGTGCTTGCGGATATAGTCGAGGATCTTGCCGCGCTCCAACTGGTAGCGGTCGAGGATGTCCTCCAGGCGGTTGTTGGGCAGCGTCACCTTGAAGCGCTTCGCGAGGAAGTCCTGCAGCTGCTCGTTGTCGGTCTCGGGGGGGAGGTCGTACTTCGCGGCGAGGCGTGCCCGTAGCTCCTCGATCTGTGCGAATGTATCCGCAAGGAATTCCGTCGCCACGCGCTTGAGCTCCTCGGGCGGGAGCTCGATGCCACGGAGCGAGATGATGTCTCGCATGGCCATGTCGCCCACGTGGATGTCCGGCGCAGAGCGCAGCTCCCCCAGAGCCTTCCCGTACTCGAGGAGCGACTGCTTGGCGCGTTCGCTGGCGGTCGCCAGGCGGTCACTGCCGCCGAGGCGCTCTCGCGTCGCCCAGCCGCTCAAGTTGTCCAGGAGCTCGAGCAGGCCGCTGGTCTTGGTCTGGTCCATCTTCACCCAGCGAGTGACGGGAAGCTTCAGCCGGCCGAGCAGTGTTCCCAGGTAGTCGGGGACGGCTTCCACGCGCTGCGTGATGTCCGCCAGGCGCTCCTCTGCGGGTCTCGGGTCGTTGATGAACAGCGTGAAGAGTCCGTCGCCAATGTCGTCGCCGGCGGTCGGCGTGCGCTCGAGTCTGCTGTGACCACCCCAGCTGAGTTCGTCACGTACTGATTCCGCGCGGAGCGTCAGCGCCGCCAGGTCGAGGTCCAGCTGCTGATCGAAGTCGAGCTCCGCCTTGGGCAGCGCGTTGCAGGCCTCGACCAGCTCCTGCGACTCGCGGACCCGGGTCTTTGCCGCTTCGAGGCTGGGGTCCGGTAGCTCCCCGAGAGCGCGATTGATGCCGAGTTGAGCGCGACGGTTTGGGTTGCTGGAGAAATGCTGATGAAACGCTTCGGCGAACGAGGAGTAGTCGAGGGGAGAGGGCATGGCGCCCCGTTATAGCGCCCGCGCCCCGCACCTCAACTCTTCAGCTGTGTACGCGTTGCGTCATCAGCTCAGCCTAGCCCCGCGAGCAGTCGCTCGAGGCCCGCTTCGACATCTGCGTTCAGACCAACGTGGCAAACGCGCCGTCCGAGGCGCTCCAAGCACGCCAGATCCCCGAACGCCTGTGCGTCTCTAAGCACGCCGAAGCTGTACGTCTTTCCAGGTATCGACAGATCAACCGATCGGTCGCGCGTCAGGACGATGAACACCCCCGAGGCAGGGCCGCCTTTGTGGAGCTGGCCCGTGGCGTGGAGGTATCCCGGTCCGTAGCCCAGAGTCGTTGCCACACGGTACTGGTCACGGAGGCGCTCGCGGATCTTCGCGAAGAGCGCGTCGCGCGCCTGAGTTCGCTCGAAATAGGCGGACAGCACCAGGTAGTCGCCGGCTCTCAGCCCATCCAGGGTCTGAGCCAAGCGTTCGGAATCTGGCGCGTGTGCCGGGGGGCGGGAGAGCTCGTGGCGTTGCTCGAACTGGACGATCAGCTTCGCCGCCTCCTGCTCCGCTGCGCGGGTGTCGGGCTCGTCGAATGGGTTGACGCCCAGCAACGCGCCGGCAAACGCCGTCGACATTTCCCAGCGGAAAAATTCGCCACCGAGATCGTGCTCGGCCAGCATGCCGATGCGCGCGACGGGGTGGCCCGCCGTGACGAGCTGCTCGACTTCCAGGTCCAGCGCGGTCTGCGCGCGGCCCCCGTAGCGCACGTAGACGAAGGCACGATCGTCCCCATAGCTCTCGGGTGCGCCCAGCGGCTCGAGGTCCACGGGGATCACGCCGCGCCCCTGCTTGCCGGTGCTCTCCGCGATCAGCTGTTCGATCCAGGAGCCGAGCGACGCGACCTCGGGCGAGCAGATCAACGTGAGCTTGTCCCGACCGCTCTTCGCGACGCCACCCAGGAACGCGCCGAGGCGCACCGCCGGGTTGTCTTCGCTGGGGACCACCGGGGCGCAGCCCACGGCCATGCGCTCCGCGTCACCCACCAACGCCTCCAGGTCGGCGCCGATCAGCGCAGCCGGGACCAGGCCGAAGAAGGAGACTGCGGAGAAGCGCCCGCCGATGTTCGGATCGTTCTCGAAGACCCGAGCGTAGCCACGCTGCTTTCCGATGTCGGCGAGCGCGGTCCCTGGATCCGTGATGGCGACGAAGTGTGAACCGGCTTCGTCGCCGAAGTGCTCCTTGCAGCGCTCGAAGAAGTAGGCCTCGAGTGCGCGGACCTCGAGCGTGGTACCGCTCTTGCTCGCGACGATGAACAGCGTTTCGTCGAGCACTGCCCACTCCGCGGCGTGCGTCACCGCGTCGGGATCGGTGCTGTCCAGCACGCGTAGCTCGAGGAAGCCGGGGGTGGATCCGTAGCTGCTCGCCACCGCCTCGGCGCAGAGGCTCGAGCCGCCCACGGCCAGCAGGAGCGCCTTGCGGAAACCCGCGCGGTACACCTGACGACTGAACGAGCTCAAGTCGTCGAGGTGCGCGCGCATGCGGGGGGGCGAGTGCAGCCACCCGAGTCGGGAGCGGATGCTGGCTTCGTGGGCCGGGTCCGACGTGAACAGCGTGGGGTCCGCGCTCCACAGTCGCGCGGGCGCGCGTTGACGACCGAGGTCCTTGAGCGCCTCCACCACGGGCCTCGGGGCGTCACCCAGGCTCAGCCGTTGGCGCTCCGGTGCCTGCTCGAGCAAGGCCTCTCTTCGCGCGTTGATCACCAGCTGGAGCTGCTCGTCTGCACGAGCCTGCTCGTGGCTCAGCGTGCTCCTGAGCTCGGAGCCGACGTCCTCCAGGTTGATGCCTGCATGGGTGAGGGCCGCGAGCACCGGCGCTGGCCTTCGCTGCTCGGCAAGTGGCGTGGACAGCTCACGGACTGCCTGGAACGCGCTGAAGTCGGCGAAGCTCTGAGTGCGGACCAGAGGGCCGAGCAGGGCGGAAGCGTAGGCGTCGCTTGGCTGGTGTGGGTCCGTGGTGGTGGTGCCTTGCACGAGCAATCGGATACGCGGGGTGTCTGCCACGGCTTCGGGCCAGCCTTGGACCTGCTCCAATAGTTGCCGCGTGGAAGCGATTCCGGCCTTGCCCAGCAGACCCTCCAGCGTCGCTTCGTCACCCCCGCGCTGCATCAGCTCCTTGAGCTGGCGGTCGACGCCGGCGTCGAAGCGGTTCAGTGTGGGTCCGAGCCATAGCCGCGCGGAGTTGTGCTCGAGCTTCGCGAAGCCCTGGCGGAAGGCGAAGGCGACGTGCTCGGCGCGTTCGACGTCGAACACGAAGGTCACGTGAACGGAGATGCCCTGGGCCGCGAGCAGCTCGCAGGCGCGCGCCCCTCCCGGCGTGGCGGGGATCTGCACCAGCAAGTTCTCCCGGCGCACCGCCTTGACCAGCTCATTCGCTGCGGACAGCATCGACTCCGTGTCGCGAGGCGCGCCTGGGAGCGGGCAGGAGACGTATCCATCGCCTTCCTGGGAGCGCTCGAAGACCGGCCGTAGCGCGTCCGCTGCCTCACGAGCATCTTCGACCAGGAGCGTGCGCTGGATCTGCTCGACATCGGCGCCTTCGCCGACCAAGCGGCGAAGCGCGTCATCGTAGTCAGTGGCCCCGCTGATCGCCTGCTCGGTGACGCGGGTGTCGATCACCGCGCCGCGGATCCCTTCGCGAATCAACCGAGCGAACTCTCCGGAGGCCAGGGTCCCTCGGCGCAGACCATCGAGCCAGATGCTCAGTCCCTGCTCCGCGTGTGCGCGCTGCGCGTTGTTCTTCATCGCATGTTCCTCGCGCTGGACGCCTGCTGACTGCGCTCGACGACAGCCAGTTGATCGAGGGGATCTCCGCTCGCGCGCTGGATCACTGGATGACGACGGTCTTGGAGACGGTCTTGTATCCGCCGCTGAAGGGCGGCACCTTGGCGCGTCGCATGGTGGCCGCGATGCAGCCTCCCGTTGCGGTGCCAGCGAACGGTGGTCCGCTGATATTGGCGCTCGTCGCCCGCCCGCTGGGCGCGAAGGTGATGGTGACGTGCGCCATACCCGAGGGATCGCCTTCCTTGCGGCAAGAGCCGGCTGCCGCGGCAGCGCTGGCGAGCGCGGCGCGCGCCGCGCCGACGTCGAACGGACCTGCCGCTTCTGCAGGTGGGGTCGGTTCGCTGGGTTTCTCCGTGGGCTTCTCCGCGGGTTCCTCTGGCTTCGTGGCCTCGGGCTTCTCGCTCGGCGCGCTGGGTTTTTCCGTCGCCGTTGGCCTCTCCGATGTTTCCGCGGGGTTCTTCGTTGGGGGCGTGGGGTTGTCGGGCGCTTCGCTCGGGCTCTGCGGTGCTTCCGCTTTCTCCCGCTCGGCGCTGGCTGCAGGCTCCGCCGTCTCTGCGGGTTCGCTCGTCGGCGGGGGCGTGGCCTCGTCCTTACTCGTCGCCGCGGGTTCGTTGCGCTTCAGGTCCGTGGCCACCGGCTTGGTGCTGGACTCGGGTTCTGCGCCGGGGCGCACACCGAACCAGTAGATGGCGAAAGCAGCGACCAAGCCGAGGCCAACGTAGAGCGGCATCCGCGAGCCACCCTCGGACTCGCTCGAGGATGGCTCTGCCGCGACGCTCTTGTCTGCAGGCTTCGAGCGAGTGACTGGAGCCTCGCTGGGCATGCTGCGCGCGTCGCTGGCCTTCTTGGCCCCGTCCTTGGTCGCTTCCGCCGGGCTCTCGTCCACGTCGTCGTCGGTGCTCACGCGCCGAGAGGAAGGTGGACCGCTCTTCGCCTTGCGCTTCTTCTTCCTCTTCTTGCCGCTGGGTGGCGCTTCGGAGCTCGAAGTGTCGAGGTTGGAAACATCGATGGTGGGGGCGAGGGGCGCGCTCTCGTCCACCCCCATCACGCTGTCACCAAGGCTCACGGCGCCCATGCGCAGGAGGTCTTCGTCTTCCCGTCGCTTGCGCAGCGTCTCTGCGTCGGGCCTGGCTTCGGAGGCGAACTTGCGGCTCAGCGCGCCCACGTCAGGCGCCGAGTCCGGCGGCAGATCTTCCGGGTCGAACGAGACGGTCTCGGGGCGCTTGAGGTTCGCGGGAGGCTTCGGCTTGGACCTGACCTGGGGCTTTTCGGCTGCCTCGGCGCTGGGTGCCTCGTTGTCGGGATCGCTGACGAGGAAGTCTGCCTTGGTCTTGGGGGGAGCCGGCGGCGGCTTCGGGAAATGCTTCGCGCGCGGAGCCTCTGGTTTCTTGTCTGGCGACTTGGTCCCGGTCGAGCCGCGGCGAGGCGGTGGCGGCTTCGGCTTGCCCTTGCCTTCCTGCAGCGTACCCGCGCTCAGCGCGACCATGCCTCCGACGCGCAGGGAGTCTGGGTCCACGGACTCCGGATCGATGGACTCGGGCGGCAACGAATCGGGGACCAGGCTGATCGGCGCCTCCTCGTCTTCTCCGCCCGTGGCAAGCGGCAGCTTGGGCTGGTCGCTGGAGTCGGGACCGGAGGCGCTCTCC
>JAGQIY010000679.1 GCA_020430865.1 Myxococcales bacterium | reverse complement strand
TAGCGGGCGGTGCGTCGACGGTGGCCGACTCCGCAGGCGCCAAGCTCGGGCCGCGCACCCCTTCCAGCTGAGCGTTGACCTCGGCCCCGAGCAGCAGGGCGGCGCAACACAACCAGAGCCACAGCATCAATACCGCGACCGTCGCCAGGCTGCCGTAGAACAGCGTGAAGCGGGACAGCTGGTTGACATAGGCCGCGAAGCCCCAGGAGGCGAGGGCGCCGAGGCACACCGTGGTCGCGGCACCGGGCCACACCCGGCGTCTCACGCCCGGGCGCTTGACCGCGACGCGAAAGAAGGCGGCGGTGAACGCCGTCATGCCGACGAACGTCACCAGGCTCACGACGGCTCGCGCCAGCTCCAGATCCGCCGTCTCGTTCTCCAGCGTCGCGTGAAGGATCGCGACTGGGCCGCCCGCGATCGCCACAGCCAGCCAGGCGATCAGCGGCACTGCGGCCACGACCACCGCTGCGCACCCCAGGCTCAGCAGGCGCTTGGTCCACCAGGGGCGTCTCTCCGCCTTCAAGGCGTTCTCGAAGACATTCATTACCGTATGGAAAGCGCCGCTGGTTAGCCAGAGCGCGCCGACGGACGCAAGCGGCGCCACGGCCGCGCTGTCGGCGTAGCGCCCGAGCTGCTGACTGAGGACGTTCTGGACGTCCGTGGGCGTCCACTCGAGCAGCAGCGTGGCGCTCTCGAGCGCCTCGGGTCGCTGCCGCACCAGCAAGCCGAGCGCCCAGCCCGCGAGAGCCAGCAGCGGGATCATCGCCAGGAACAGGTCGAACGCCATGGCGCCAGCGACCCGACCGGCGTGGTGTTCCAGCATCGCCAGGTACAGGGAGCGCACCCAGCGCCGAATGCGGCCCGCCGAGAAGAAGCGGTCGACTCGGCCCAGAGCCTCTTCGCGGGCTCGGTTCAGGCTGGTCTGGGCGGGAGTCGGCATTGGCTAGGAAGATCCGAGCTTTCGCTCGGCAGCGAATCATCGCATACGTATCGCCGTGAAGACGCACCAGCAAATCGTGGAGATTTCGACTTCTGGCGTGGGGTTTCAGGACATCACCCCACAGGTCGCACAGGTGGTTCGGGCAGCTCGGGTCACGACGGGGCTGTGTACGGTCTTCGTACGCCACACCTCAGCGAGTCTGGTGATCCAGGAGAACGCCGACCCAGCGGTCCTGCGAGATCTCGAGCGCTGGATGGCAGATCTCGTGCCCCGCGATAGGCGCTGGGAGCACGACGACGAGGGTCCCGACGACATGCCGGCGCACGTGCGGGGCGCCATCACGAAGACGAGCGAGACCATTCCGGTGATGTCCGGGAGGCTCGGTCTCGGTACCTGGCAGGCGGTCTACCTTTGGGAGCACCGCGATCGTCCCCACAGCCGCCAGCTGGTCGTACACGTCCACGGCGACTGAGCCATTCGCCTTCGCCAATGCGAGCGCGAACTCCGTCGCCGTACGGAACCAACACGGGGTGTGTGACCTCGCGTTGGACCGGGTGTGCCGCCCGCACCACCCAGGGTGTGCCGGCTCCGCACGCTCGCTCACCCGGCTAGGGTCGAAGACGCGCGGCGCCGGGGGGGACTCGCGCTGTCTGCTGCGGCTGCGAAGCCAGCTTCGCTGGCCTGCCGTGCGTGTTCGCGGCGGGGGCGCTTCGTGAGGTCGAGCAATCGCTTCCCGCGTGCCCGAGGGCTGCTGGCATGAGCCTTGCGAAGGTGTCTCCAGGGCCACGTTGGCCCAACCGTATCCTTGAGGATATGACTTGAGCACGAGCCTCCCAGCGCCTGGCGGGGGAGCGAGCGAGCTTGGAGACGATCGATGCAGGAGAACATTGCGGCGAGACTTCTGGAAGAGCATCGCGACTATGCGCTGGCGGAACCGCTCGTGGACATCGAGGGGCTGTCCAGTGCACGCGTGTGTCGTTTCCTCAACGACCTGGTGCGCAACATGGGCGACGACGAGCACTACCTGGAGGTCGGCACCTGGAAGGGGCGGACTCTACTGTCTGCGGCGATCGACAACCCTGGCCGCACCTGCTTTGCGTGCGACAAGTTTCGCCTGGTTGGACGCTTCACGGGGCTCGGCTGTCTGGCCAGGCAGGCGCTGTATCGGAACATCGAGCGCTATCGCGAGCGCAGCGCCCGCGTCGTCTTTCACCACACGACCAGTGCACGGCTGTTCCGCGAACGGCGCGTGCCACCGCCCATCGGCGTCTACTTCTACGACGGGGATCACTCCTTCGCTGGCACCTACCACGGCATCACCTCGGTGGAGCCGATCCTCGCGGCGCGCGCGGTGCTTCTGGTCGACGACTGGAACGACAGAGTCATCCGTGCGGCAACTCGGGAGGCGCTTCGCGCGGGGCCGCTGCGGGTTCTCTGGGATCGCGAACTGGAAGGAGACCACTCGGAGCAGGGTTGGTGGAACGGCCTCGGTGTGTTCTACGTCGAGCGCCGCGACGCCGAAGTCGAGCTGTCGCTGGCCGTCGGGGGGTGAGGACGAGGCGAGACGACGTGGATCAGGTGCTAGCAGGTCGTCCCGAAGCTCAGCACGTACTGGTACGGCAGGCTCTTCAGCTCGCCGCAGAGCTGAAAGCCCGCGGCCTCGAGCTCGGTGTGGGCCTGGTCCTGGGAGATCTTGTGCTCGTCGGGTGGACCGACGGGCAGATCCCCGAGACGGAAGTCCACGATCACCAGACGCCCGGTCGGCTTGAGTCGCTTGGCGACGGCTTCGAAGTACGGCACGCGCTCGGAGATGTGGTGGTAGGTGTCCACCACCAACACCAGATCCAGGTCGGAAGGCAGCTTCGCGTCGTCAGGGGAGGCGAGCACGGTCACCACGTTGCCGAGCCCGGCCTGCTTCGCTCGCTGAGCCAGGTGTTCGAGGAGCTTCGGTTCGATGTCGACAGCGTAAACCTTACCCTGCGGAACCCGCTTCGCCAGTCGCACGGAGAAGTATCCGGTGCCAGCGCCAAGGTCGGCGACTCGTGCGCTCGCGTCGAGCTTCAGAAAGTCGAGCACGCTCTCGGGTCTTTGCCACGCATCGCGCTTCGGATCGTCGAACACCTTCGCCCAGCGCTCCGGGTCCTCGAAGCGGTGATTGGCCGTCGCGGCGTGGTGGCCGTGCTGCGTCCCTTCACCCCGCGCCGAAGGCGGGTGGGGCTCAGCGTGACCATGCGCTGGGTGCTCGGAGGGAGCATGAGCTGGGTGCTCGGAGGGAGCGTGGCCCGGGGGGGGAGCCGACGTTGGTGGCGCGGTCGTCGCCGGGGGCTGTCCAGCGCAGCCGCAGGCAGCTGCAACTGCTCCGAGGGTGACGGCTGCTGCTGTGAGCTTCATGGGATCAGCACCAGCTTGCCGGTGGTCTTGCGGTCCTCGAGATCACGCAGCGCGCGCACGGCCTCGCCGAGCGGGAACGTGGTGGGGGCTTCCGGGGTGATGACCCCTCGCTTGACGAGCTGCATCACCTCGCCGAGGCAGGGCGTCATCAGATCGGGCCGCTTCTGCGCCATCACGGCCAGGTGATACCCGATGACCTCGACGGGCTTGAAGATCAGCGTGGTGTTGTCGATCACCGCCTGCTGGGCAGTGGCAGAGCCGAAGACCACGATGCGACCGTAGGGTTTTACTGCGCGGAAATTGCGCCCAAAGGTCTCTCCCCCGACCATCTCGAGCACGAGGTCGACTCCCTGGCCCTCCGTGCGGGCCTTCACCTCGGCGACGAAGTCCTGGGTCGAGTAGTTGATCAGTTCGTCGGCGCCGTGGGCTTTCGCGAGCTCGAGCTTCTCCTTGCTCGAAGCGGTGGCGAAGACCTTGGCGCCGAGGTGCTTTGCCAGGGTAGTGGCCGCCAGTCCGACGCCCCCCGCCGCCGCGTGGATCAAGACGGTCTCACCCTCCTCCAGCCGTCCCACCGTGCGCAGACAGCCGTACGCGGTGAGCCACTGAACCGGGAAAGCGGCGCCTTGCTCCATCGTCCAGCCGTTGGGGAGCGGCAGGAGGTTGCCCGCGGGCCAGGCGATGTACTCCGCGAACGCGGACACGCCGTATCCCATGACCCGATCTCCGACCTCCAGGCCGCACCCATCCGTCGTCTCGACGACCTCACCAGCGGCCTCCATGCCGGCAATGTACGGAGGCTTGGGACCACCCGCGTACAGACCTCGAGCCTGCATCACGTCGGCGTAGTTGATGCCAGCGGCCCTCACGCGGATCAGCACCTGCCCAGGCTTGGGTTCAGGGATCGGCTGCGTGTCGACGCGCAGAGCGCTCACCCCAGCCAAGCTCGTCGCGACCACTGCCCGCATCGTCTCTGCCATGCCGGGTTTGGCTTACACCGACGTCAGGGCATGACTCAAGGCGTCTCGAGTGACGCGGCGCAGCGCGCCCTCTCACCGAGCGTCATGCCGCGGCAGCGGCGTCATGGGGCCGCGGGAGGCGCGGACTTCGACTTTGCCGGCTCATCGGCCGCGACCAGATGGTTCGTACCGCTCTTGGTCTCCAGTACGCCATCCAGGCTCTTCACGCCGCCGTCCGGGGTCTCGATGTCGTCGTAGACGTACCACGCTGCTTGGGCGCGATCCGCGTCGAGGTCGAGCAAGAAGAAGCCGCGCTGGGTGACGTTGGAGTACTTGATGTGAGGGTTCTCCGCGAGGGCTCCCTCGACGACGTTGGCGATCGCCGCGGGAAATCCCGGAGAGGTGACCGCCGAGGTGACGAACTCCACGGCGACGGAGCCAGCGCCGGTCTCGGGATCGTAGGCGTCGGGGTTGTTGGGATCGGGGGTGAGGTCGCAACCCCAGCCGCTGTGGATGTCTCCCGTGAGCACCACCACATTGTCGATCTGGTTGTCACTCAGCAGCGACATGAAGCGCTGCTGCGACCCCGGGTAGCCTTGCCACTGATCGTGGTTCACCAGCGTTCCACCTCCCTCGGAGTTGGGAGCGCCAGTCGTCTTGAGAAACGCCATCATCACTTGCTGTCCGACGACGCGCCAGTGAGCTTGGCTCGTCTTCAGCTGATCGTCGAGCCAGGTCTCCTGGTCGTCGCCGAGCAGGCTGCGCCCGGGCTCCTCGACCGGCGCCTCGCCGAGCAGCTTGCCGTCTTGCTCGTCGCGCCCCCAGAGGCGGGTGTCGAGGAAGATCAGGTCGGCAAGATTTCCGTATGAAAACGAACGGAAGATCTTGCCGTCTTCACCGCCGCGGATCGGCATCCACTCCGTGTAGGCCTTGATGGCCGCAGCCTTGCGCGTGGCCCAGTCGCCCTCGGTCTCCGGATCGTGGTTCTCGGCGCCGTCCTTGTAAGAGTTGTCGGCGGACTCGTGGTCGTCCCAGACGGCGATGAAGGGGTGTTGCTTGTGGATGGCTTGAAGGTCCGGGTCGCGCTTGTACTGCGAGTGGCGCGTCCGGTAGTCCTCGAGCGTGAGGATCTCGTGCTCCGGTTCGTATGCGCGGACGTCTCCATACTCACCGCTACCGTACTCGTAGATGTAGTCGCCCAGCTGTAGGACTGCGTCGAGGTCCAGCTCCTGAGCGAGGTCACGATAAGCGTGGAAGTACCCGTGAGCCATCGACGCACAGCTGGTCACGGCGAAGCGCAGGCGCTCGACGTCACCCGTGGGCGCCGTCTTGGTGCGCCCCGCAGGCGAGGTGCGCCCCAGGGACTTGAAGCGGTAGTAGTAGGTCTTGCCTGCGTCGAGTTCGCCGACGTCGACCTTGACGGTGAAGTCCCTAGCGGCGTCCGTGCTCACCGTGCCCACAGCCACGCGGTGCTTGAAGGCCCGGTCGGTGCCGATCTCCCACCAGACCTCCACGGCCTCATCGAGTTTCTCTGGGGAAACGCGAGTCCAGAGGATGATCGCATCGGGCAGCGGGTCGCCGCTCGCCACGCCGTGCTGGAACAGGGTCTCGGGACCCAGCGGACCGTCGTAGCTGTAGCGATCCAGGTTGTCCTGTTCCTCGCCCGTGTCCTCGCTGCTGCACGCGAGGGGGAGGGTGGCCACGCCGAGGGCGCCAGTGGATCGAAGGAAGCTGCGACGAGAGAGGCTCATGCTGCGCTCCTATCGGCTCAACGTGCGTTCCTGGAGACGAAATTGTAACGGGTTGGTGTCCTGGGCGTTGCGCTGCTCACGCTGGCTGACCGCGCAGGGTGCGGCTACGCTCAGAGGCCCCGGAGCGCCTCTGGTTTCAGCAGGCTCTCGTCGCCGCGAGCGATCACGGCGTCCAGGATGCGCAGAACCTCTGCGCGGTCCCGGGGCAGCTCGCTGCGGATCGGCAGGTAGTTGCTGGCGTGGTTCGAGGAGAACCGGCAGCCGGTCAGGCTGGCCTCCGCGACGATGGTGCGCAGCTCCTGCAGCATGCGGAACTTCCCTGGCAGTCTGAACTCGCCTCGCTGCGCGGCGTCGAAGAGGGGCGTACCGGGCACCAAGGTCGTCGTCAACGCGCCGGCATACGGCGGATCCATCTCGCTGAGCAGCGAAGCCGTGTTCTTTGCGTGTTGCTCCGAGAGTTCCTCACCCCCAACCCCGAGCAGGATCATCACCGAGTGGGTGATGCCGGCGCCGCGTAGTTTTTCCGCGGTGGCAATGCACTCGTCTCGAGTGCCGCCCTTGTCGATCAGGCGAAGCACGTCGTCGTCTCCAGACTCGAAGCCGTGATAGACGATGCCGAGACCAGCTTCGCGCAGCGACTGGAGCTCTTCGCTGCTCTTGCGCCCCACGCTGCGCGTGTCGCCGTAGACGCCGACGCGGCGGATCCAGGGCAGCTCGCGAGCGACCGCCTCGAGGATCTGCAGCAGGCGCCTGGTGGGCAGGATGAGCGCGTCTCCGTCGCAAAGGAACAGCTTCTCGAAGCGGGGTCCCAGCGCCTTGGCCTCCTGTATGTCGCGCTCGATGACCTCCCACGGCTTGATCGTGAAGCGCTTGTCTCGATACATGTCGCAGTAGCCGCAGCGGTTGTGGCTGCAGCCCACGCTGACCTGGAGCAGCAAGCTGCGAGCTTCGGAGGGCGGACGGAAGATGCGACCGACGTAGTCCATGGGCGCCGGAGCCTAGCATCTGTGAGGCGCCTGCCCCGTTGGGGGAGCGGATCCTGAGGATCCTGTGGGCGATTCTGGTCCGCCGGAGCTTGCAATCGCCACCGAATGGCCCCAGGAGCCTCTATTGTCCTGTCTCCGCAGTTCGCTGAAAAACTGCGTTTTCCGGCGGCCCGCGTGCTGATCCGCGCGGATTGAGCGCCCATGCTCGGACAAAACCCCGTGAAAGTGAGGAGGGACGCGCCCGGGAGGCGCATCGAGGGCACAGTGCGAGAGCCAGATCTGGTACGGGTCTGCGCGGGCACGTGGTTCTTGATTGGCAGGGTATTTTTCAACACCCTGCTGGCGGTGAAGCGCGCGCGACTCGACCCTGGAAGGCTGCAGCCGACGTTCGTGGCTGGGGTGGTGCTGGCGGGACGCATGGAGGGGGCAGGATGACTTGGAGCTTCGCGACGCTGTCGTGGGTCGGCTGGATGCTGGTGGTGCTCAGCGCGTGGTGGCTGCGTTCTCGGCCCTACGCGATTTTCCGTGGGGTAGTGATTGGACTCCACAACTTGATGGCCATCGCGGTGTACTCGCGTCTCCCGGAGCTGCCTGCGCTGCGCTACGTGTTCGTCTATCTGCACGCGATGGTGTTCCTGCAGGCCGTGCTGCTGATCTGGCCGCGCCTGATGCCCTTCGCATATCGCCTGCTCGTGAGCCTGCCGGCGTCGTGGTTCGCCGCCAGCACGCTGTTCACTTTCCCCTGGGCCATCGCCTTTGCGCTTGGCTGGCACCTGCCAGGTGTGTGGCTGCCCTATTTGGTCGGTGTCTTCGGTCTGGTTCAGTCTCTGCGCACGCGAGAGACCGAGGTGCACATTCGTGCCGGGCGCTTCGGGGCGCTTGCGGCGGACCCTGGACACGAAGAACCAGCTCTTCGAAGAATCCAGGTGGAAAATAAGCGTCTGAGCGGGCGTCCGCTGCGCATCGTGCAGATCACCGACCCTCACCTCGGGCCATTCATGAGCATCGAACGCCTGCGCCGGATCGCGGAGCGAGCCGTCGCTCGCCAGCCGGATCTGGTGCTCTTGACTGGAGACTTCCTGACGATGGAGTCCCAGGGTGATCCGAGCCTGCTCGGCGCAGCACTGGAGCCGCTCGAGGCGCTGAGCGGTCGCGTGTTCGCCTGTCGCGGCAACCACGACCTCGAGGCACCGGGGACTGTCGCGCGCGCCCTGCAGCACGCCGGCGTGGAACTCCTGATCGACGAGGCGACGCTGGTGGAGACCGACGTGGGACCCGTGCAGATCTTGGGTATCGACTACGCGTTCCGGGGCCGCAGGGAGCGGATGCAGGTCACCTGCGCGGCGCACCCCCGAATACCCGGCGCGCTGCGTGTGGTGTTGCTCCACGACCCCGGAGCGTTCGTGCACCTGCCGCCGGGAGAGGCGGATCTGGTCTTGTCTGGCCACACCCACGGCGGCCAGGTCGGCCTGCTCAGCCTCGGCTTGCCTCACACCATGCTCGCCCTGTTCAGCCGCATCCCGGATCACGGTCTATGGGCGCGTGGCCTGGATCGGCTCTACGTGCACCGGGGGACGGGGCACTACGGGTTTCCCCTGCGACTCGGGGTGCCATCGGAGGAGAGCGTCCTCTGTGTGCATCCGCCGGAGGTCGGCTGAGTGTTCGACCTGCGTCGCCCCTCGAGTCGAGCGTGGCTCGAGATCGTGATGGGAGACCTCGACTCTTTCCTCGTGGATCACGCTGCTTGCGAGCGCAAGGCCTCCGCGCTCGGGATGAGCTTCGTCGTTCGCTACCCGGATCGCCACGCCATGCTGGATGATCTGATCGCCTTCTCGCGTGAAGAACTCGAGCATTTCCACGTCATGTATCGAGTGCTACGCGATCGCGGCCTGGTGTTCGCGAACGACTATCGAGACGAGTACGTCGGCGCGCTGCGCAGGCTGGTCAGGACTGGTCGCGAGGAGCGGCTCCTGGACATGCTCGTCGTCGCTGGGCTCGTGGAGGCACGCGGCTGCGAGCGCATGGGACTCGTGCGCGACACATTGCCCGACGGCGAGCTCCAGCGAGTCTATGAAGAGCTCACGCGCGCCGAGGCGCGCCATCACGGACTCTTCTTCCGTCTGGCGCGCCTCTACTTCTCCGAAGCCGCGATCCGGGAGCGCTCGAGCTTCTTGCTTGATCAGGAAGCAGAGATCATCGATGCGCTGCCGCTCTTGCCCCGGCTCCATTGAGCTGCTTCGTCGAGCTCTGGCTGATGCGTCCTGGCGTCAGCGGCTCAGGCAGTAGTCGTAGCGCTGCCAGCAGGCATCGGGCGAGTCGGGCAGGTACTGCAAGCACTGATCGAGCTCCGTCTGGCATGGGTCGACGGGTTCCGCTGGATGGCAGCCGTCCAGCAGCGGCTCGCAGACCTCGGGTGGCTCCCCGGCGTTCAGGCAGTCGAGGAACTCCTGGTCGCAGGGCAGGCCCGGGCAACCACCGTTGCCGCCGGGATCCGCACATCCACCGCCCCAGCCCGAGCCTCCATTGCCATAGCCGCCTTCGCCTGCTCCTCCTCCCCAGCCCGGCTCGGCTGGCCCACCACCGGTCGCGTATCCGCCTTCACCCGCTCCTCCTCCCCAGCCCGGCTCGG
>JAGQIY010000678.1 GCA_020430865.1 Myxococcales bacterium | reverse complement strand
TCCCTGTAGAGGGCGACGGCGCACTCGACCTGATGGCGTCTGTACTCGTCCTTGAAGTCGGCACCGCGATCGAAGTCGGGGCGCCCCGGCTGCCCGGCGACAGCCAACAGTGCCGCGCGGATCCGGTTTCGCGAGTCGCCCGAGGCGACGTAGACCCGCCAGGGCTGTACGTTGCAGTTGGACGGGGCGGCCTGGGCCAAGCGGAAGATCGCCGTCAGGGTCGAGGCGGGCACGGGGCGGGGGAGGAAGCCGCGCACCGACCGCCGCGCGCGAACGATCGCCTCGAGTGTGTCGCTGGCGTTCGCCGGCAGCTCCCAGCTGGACGCGTCGTCGTCCAGAGCGGGCCAGTGCAGGTCGGTCGTCACCTCAGCCATCCAGCTTGAAGCTGTTCATGTCGTCGTCGAGGCCTTCGAGGAGCGCCGTGGCGATCGCCTCGCGCTCCCGGCGCTTCGCCTCGGCGAAGGCTGCGTGGGGCAGGGCGCCCAGGCGCTTGGCTTCGTCCTTCGCCAGACCCAGGAGCTCCTCACCCCCAACACAAGCGTCCAAATAGCCGGTGTCGACGGCGTCCGCCGGTGTGAAGATCTGGCCCTGCGTTACCGCGCGGGTATACCACCGCTTGCTCAGGCGGTGGCGCGCCAGCTCCACCAGGTACAGCGGCGGCGTCATGCCCAGCGGAACCTCGTTCAGACCGATCTTGAATGGTCCCTCGGCACCAATCCGCAGGTCGCAGGCGAGGAGCAGGATGGCGCCAGCGGCCAGAGCGTGGCCCGTACATGCGGCCACTACCGGGCGCGGAAACGTGAAGAGGCGCAGCATCAGCTCCCCGCCCGCCTTGACCAGTCGCCGGGCGGAGTCCGGGCCCGCCATCATTTCCTGGAGGTTGTAGCCCGCGGAGAACTTCCCCTCGCGACCCACGATCAGGACCGCGCTGGCTTCTTGCTCGGCCCGATCGAGGTGCTGGCCGAGGGTCATGACCACCTCGTGGCCCAGGGCGTTGGCCTTGCCATCGTCGAGGCGCAGGATGGCGACGCCGTCGTTCAGCTCGTAGTTGATGCTGTCTGCCATGGCTTCGGCTTGTGCCATGAGGCCGAGCTGGCGCAAAGTCCGAGGGCGCTCCCCATGCAATCTCCGGCCTCACGACCCATCCGCTTCGCGACGTACAACGTGCGCATGCTCTGTCTGGAAGGCCCGTCGCGCGGTAGACGGCCCCAGAAATCCGACCAGAGCTGGCAAGCCGTCGCCGCGATGATCGGCGCCGTGGACGCCGACGTCGTGGCGCTTCAGGAGGTCGGCAGCGTGGAGGCGCTGGACCGCCTGCAGAGCCTGCTCGCATCCCCTTATCCTCAAGCCACCTTCTGCCCCTCCAACTCGAGCCTCGGCATCCACCTCGCGGTGCTGAGCCGCTTCACGTTCGCGGTGTCCTCCCACCGGGAGACCGTGCTCTGGGACGAGCTCGGTAACCCACTCGAGGACTACCCGACGCGCGAGGCTTCCCGTGACTCGCGTCTCGAGGCCCTGCGCTTCCAGCGCGACTTCCCTCGCGTCTCGGTCGACGTCGGAGGCGGCGTGGAGCTGTTCGTCGCGCATCTGAAGTCGCTGCGATCCTACGCCTGGATGCGCCACACCGCCGGTACCGTACGGAACGCAGAGGCGCGCGCAGCCGCGAGGTTGATCAAGCGCCACTTGCAGAAGCCATGCCTGGTGATGGGGGACTTCAACGCGTCGCCACACGACCCCACGCTGAGACCGCTGCTCGAGGAGTCAGGGCTCTGGGACCCCGTGGCCAGCGAGCTCGAAACCGCAGGCGTCCTCGTGCCGACCTATCGCTGTGGAGTCCACACCAACCGCATCGACTTCGCGCTGCTGGGAGCCGAAGCGCGCACCCGCTACGTCCCCGCGTCGGCGCGAGTGCACCGTGGGGCCCTCGCGGAGGTCGCGAGCGACCACTATCCGCTGAGCGTCGAGCTGCGCTGTGACGTCTGACTCTGTTGCCTTGCGGAATTGTTGGCGCGGCTGAGCTCTCCCGGTGCGCCGTCGTCGTATCAAGGTGCGGAGCGGGGACTCTGCGTGCGGCCAGCCTCCACCGCGAGCTCGTCGACGAAGTCGTTCATGGGGTGGCCGCTGTGGCCCTTCACCCAGCGAAAGCTCACGTCGCCGCGCCGGTTCACGAGCTCGATGAAGGGCTCCCACAGGTCGCGGTTTGCGACTGGCTTCTTCTGGCTGTTGAGCCAGCCGCGCTTGTGCCAGCCTGCCCACCAGCGGTCCTTGAAGCAGTTGACGACGTAGGTGGAGTCGCTCACCACCTCCAGGGGACCTTCCAGCGCCTTCACCGCCTCGAACGCAGCGCGGATCTCCATGCGCTGGTTGGTGGTGTGGGGCTCGCCGCCGCTGCTGAAGTGCGCTCGATCGGTGGCCCAAGCCCATCCACCTGGACCCGGGTTGCCGCTGCAGGCGCCGTCCGTGTACACGATCGTCTTCACCGGCCGCGTATAGCCTCTTGCTGGAGAAATGTGGGGGAATGTTCGGGTGGGCGCAGCGTTTCCCCGCCGATCGTCCCGGCCGCCTTGCGTTTTCTACTACGTGCGATAGTAGTTCTGCGTGGCGCGCTCACCCAGGTCTCGACCGCTGCAAGGAGCGCGTCTGCGTCTGGAGGACGCGCGGGTCGGTGTGGAGCTGCGGCTCCACGAGCTCGAGAGCGCGGTGATGGAAGTGGTCTGGTCGAGCGATCGGCCGCTGGCGGTCGCCGACGTGCAGCGCGTGCTCGAGCGTGCGCGCGACATCGCCTACACGACGGTGATGACGACGCTCGTGCGCTTGCACGAGAAGGGCCTGCTCGAGCGTGAGCGTGACGGCCGCCGCTTCTTGTACCGCGCGCGGCTCTCCCGAGACGAGCTCTTGCGTCAGACTGCGCG
>JAGQIY010000677.1 GCA_020430865.1 Myxococcales bacterium | reverse complement strand
TGAACGCCTCGCGTCGGTCCTGCTCTTCGCTGCTCGCGAGCCCCAGGCGCCGAGGCACTCCCGCGGTCGCTGCGGCGCGCTCGTCGTCAGCGAGCTCGCGCGCTTCCAGGGCCTGTGCGAAGCGCTCCCGCGCTGCCTTGAGCGTCATGGGCGCGGCGAGCCGATCGGGGCAGGCATAGAAGCAAGCCACCTCGGACGCCAGATCATCTCTGGTGGCGAGCTGGCCGCGCCACACGAGCTGCAGCTGGTTGCGCTCCAGGTCGATGTGTAGTGTGTCGAGGCGTAGCGCCAGCTCCGTGAAGCGCAGGCCCTCGACGCGTGTAGTCTGAACGAAGGCGCGGAGCACGACGCCAGGCAGGCGTGTGGCGACCTCGGGGCGCAGCGGGTGCAGGCCCCGCAACTTCAGCTCCTCGTCGCCGCGCAGCTGGTCCAGTCGTTGGCTGGTGGGAGCACAGTTGAAGAACTCGTAGTTGAAATCCTCGGGGAAGTGAGGCCAGCGTCTCTGGATCCAGGCGTCGTCGTAGCTCCCGAGCAGCCTGGCGCGCGCCGACTTGAACGGATGTAGCGGGCCGAGATCCGGCGAACCGTCGAGCTTTCGACTGAGCGGACCCACTTCGAGCACGGCGTCCGTGAGGTCCGCACCCGTCGCGCCGTTGACCGTGACGTCGACGTGAGGCTTGTATGGTGCGAAGTCGCCCGCGTAGAGCATCGCCGCTTCCGGGTCGTCGTCCACGAAGATCTCGCCCAGCAAGCCGTCGGTCTCGGCTCTTGGTACCGCGCTGCGGTCGTTCGTCGGATCGAACTCCAGGCCGAGCTTCAGCACCACCACCTGACAGTCGTGCAGGCCCACCCGATCCGCGGCGCGTGGTTCCTGCGGTCGGCGCGCGTCGCTCAGCAGTCGTGGGGGGAGCTTGGCGTTGAAGGCCATGCCGCTGAGACCGGGCGCGGTCACGAGCGGGACTCGCTCCGGGGGGCGCTTGGGTAGGTGCAACATGATGCTCAGTAGATATCCTTGGGGAAATTCATGGGCCGACCAGCACCACGCTCTGACTGGGGGCAATTTGCATCCCCGCGGGGGCGTTCGGGTTTGCGCCGTTGTGCCCGGTGGTGCAGCCCATGTACGCGGCGCCCTTGCCTTCGACGACGACCTTCGAGCTGCCCTTCTTGAAGGTCACCTTCTGCCCGAAGGCGCCGCTCACGACACCTCCTGCGACGCCCGCTTGATCGCCGAGAGAGCTGGGGATCTCCGCTTGCTCGACGACGGCATCCTTGTTGCGCACCAGCACCTTCTTCGAGGTCTTGGTCGCGCTCATGACCTGCGCCGTGTTCGGGAACGGGGTGGGAACGGGAGGCGCCGGCGGAGCCGGTACCTTGCAGGTGTCTGGCATCGCGAAGCACACTCCGCCTTCGATGGTCGACATTGGGAACATCCGCTTCCTCCTAACCGCCTGCGCGAGGCGGAGCTTCATTTGCTCAGCCGAGCAGCACCCGCCTGCCGTCGACGCGAGTCTCGTCCTTGCTCTTCAGTGTGGTCTTCTCGGCCAGCAGGCTCAGCGCGCCGCGCGCGATGCTGCGAATGCTCTCCGCGCGAGTCTCGTAGACCCGCTCCACGCGCCGATACACATCGGTGCTTCGCTCGATGATGCGACTCGCCTCGAGACGCCACCGCGACGTCGACACGTGGGCGTCCTGAGTCTCCAGGGTGTAGCGTTCGCAGCGCTGCGTGACGCTGGGCGCCTCGATCTCCACCCCACGCCCACCCTTGAGGCGCAAGGCGCCGGAGCTCACCAGATCCAGGTCGCCCAGGGAGTGTAGCGTGAGGGTGCCGGTCTCCGAGTCGAAGCGGGCCACCAGCTGTCCTTGGTCGTTCAGCACCTCCAATTGATTCCCGGAGGCAACGGCTTCGGCGCCGCTCGCCAGGCGCAAGCGACGCGGGGAGGCGAGGTGGATCACGCCGCTGGCGGGCGCCTTG
>JAGQIY010000676.1 GCA_020430865.1 Myxococcales bacterium | reverse complement strand
GCCAGTCGGCGGATCGGGGAGAGGATCCCGGATCGGCCAAGGTGATCCTGGCGGAGGGTTCGCGTAGTCGATGTCACTTGGTGTTCTCCTTCTTGGTTGTCTTCTTTGGGTCGTTCTTCTTGGGGTTACGGTAGGTGTCGCCGACGAGCCTGATGACCTGCGAGTGGTGCAGGAGGCGGTCCATTGCGGCGCTGGCTAGCAGCGGATCGGGCAGGAGCTTGGTGAGCTCGGCGACGTCGCGGTTGGTGGTGATGATCAGGCTGCTGCGCTCGTAGCGTTGACGAATGATCTCGTAGAGGTCGAGCGGCTCCTGATTCTGCAAGGGACGCAGACCCAGATCGTCGATGACGAGGACGTCAACCTTTGCGAGGCGAGCCAGGCGGCGCTCGTAGGTACCATCGCCACGGCCGGCGCGGAGTTGCCGGAACAGCTCCTCCGCGAGGATATGCTGAGCGGTGAAGCCGGCTCGACACGCGCGCAGCGCGAGGGCTTGCGCGATGTGGCTCTTGCCCAGGCCGGACTGCCCGATGAGCAGCACGTTTTCGGCTCGAGACACGAACTGGCAAGTCGCCAGGTCGAGTATTTGCGCCTTTGGGATCTCGGGGTTGAACTGGAAGTCGAAGTCCTCGAGCGAGCAGAGCTTGTCGAAGCCCGCGCGTTGTATGCGCAGGTCCATCTGCGAGGTGTCGCGCCGATCGACCTCGTCCTGGAGAAGCCGCACGAGAAACTCGCGGTGAGCCATGTCGTCTTCGGCGGCTTGCTTCAGGCGTAGCTCGAGGGTCGCGAGGATCCCGCTGAGCCGCAGCTTCTTGAGTAGTTGGTTGAGGTCGTCATGCATTCGCATGTGCCACCTCCTCGGACTTCCGCGCGGCACTAGAACCAGACCAAGCGGGCTCAACTCGCTGTTGATAGTCGAAGCCCGAGCGAGCAAACGTCGGCGTGTGCTCCCCCCAGCAGCTGGAGACGGACGGCTCGGGCTCGTGTTGCTTGTCCAAACCTCGCTCAACGATCCGCTTGAGCTCGCTGTAGTGGACGTTGCCGAAGCGAAGCGCGTGCTGCGTCACGCTGGTGCGACGTTCCTCGTCGAGCCCTGCGAGCAGACGCAGGCAGGAGCAGGCCATGTCGACGCGGCTCTTGACGGGGTCGTGGTCGAGCACGCCGTCGATCAGGGTGCGGACGTCAGCTCCATACTCCGCGGCGCGCTCACGCCAGTACGCTGGGTCGCGGTGGCGATGATCGCCTCGGTGCTCGGGCAGGTGCTCTTCCTTGGTCGAGCGGCGCCCGGCTCCGTTGCGGTCGTGGTCGGCGACGCGTTTGTCCTGGATGTAGGCCTCGACCGTTGCCCTTGTGGCTCGCGCCCAGACTACGGTCGGCTTCTCTCCTTTGGGGGCGACGTGATTCCAGGGCACGGAGTAGAGCCTGCCGTCGAACTGGAAGTGGAAGTCACGGTGGAGCGTTGCCTTGTGCCAGATGACGACCTGGTAGGGTTGACTCGGCAGTGGCGTCAGATGAGCTTGCTCCTCCAACTCGAAGACCTCCAGCGGCGCTCGTCCAGTGGAGCCGTGTCGTCGTATGCCGGCGATTTCTCGCGTCCATCGCTGAACCTCAGCATTAACCATGCGGATAGACTCCCCATCGCGCCCCACGCCGAAGTTGCCCTTGACGTACTCGATCTGGCGCTCGACCTTGCCTTTCTTCTCGGGTGAGCGTGGCGGCGTTGGTCCGATCCGGAACCCGTAGTGCCGCGCGAGGTCACGGTAGCTGCGATTGAGCACCGTGTCCTCCGAGCTGCTGTACGCGGCCTTGAGGACGGCTGCCTTGAGGTTGTCCGGCACGATCTCCTCCGGTACACCTTTCAAGGCCTTGAAGGCATTCATGTGGAGGCGCACCCAGGTCTCCGCGCGTTGGTCGAAGACGTACTCGACGTACATATGCCGGCTGTAGCCGAGCACCATCACGAAGACCCACGCCTTGCGCTGCTTGCCGCTGTCCGGGGTCGAGCAGGTAGCCGGTGCTGAACGACAATTACATCTCCCCAGCGACGACAATTACATCTCCCCACTGAGGGCGTTGGCGAAGGGGCTTCTGGCGGGATTGGCGCCGAGCCAAATCCCGCCGGGTGCGACCCGTGAGCGATGC
>JAGQIY010000675.1 GCA_020430865.1 Myxococcales bacterium | reverse complement strand
TGAGCCAGGGCATCGGAACAAGATTCGGATCCTGGCGGTTTTCCCTCACTAGCAGCGCCGACGCGCCTTGGTCCCAAGCAGAACTTCCGTTGAATTTCGAGTAGTTGAAACAGGTTTAGAGCCGACTCGATTTTTCTTGAAGAAAGCTGGAACCAACCGGATTCGAGCCGCGTAATGTTTTCGAGCCGACCCCAAAACTTGGGGTCAGCACAAAATCTGACTCTCGGTTAGTGACTGACTCCTGGTAAAAGGATTCACCGAAGGGCCAGGGCGGTTCGAAAGGGCCGCCTACGCAAGCACACCGCTATTCCGTTACGTAAGGTAAATTTGACATGGCTACTCAAAGCGACCCCGAAGTCTCCCGCTACATCAGCATGACTCAGACTCTGCCGAAGTTGAGCCGCGAGGAAGAGGTCGAGCTGGCGCTGGCCTGGCGCGATCAGGGTAAGCAGTCGGCGGCCGACAAGCTCCTCGCCGCACACCTCCGCTACGTGGTCGCCATCGCGGTGAAGTACCGCCGCTATGGGCTTCCGATCGGCGAGCTGATCTCCGAAGGGAACTTCGGCTTGGTGCACGCGCTGAGCAAATTCGAACCCGAACGAGGCAACCGCTTCGTGACCTACGCGGCCTACTGGATCCGCGCCTACATCCTCAACTACATCATCCGTTCCTGGTCGCTGGTTGGCGTCGGTTCGGGCGCCCTGCGCTCCAAGATGTTCTTCAAGCTCCGCCGTGAGCGAGTGAAGATCACGAACCTGCTCGGCGAGGGAGAGGCGGCGGACACGGCGCTCGCCGAGAAGTTCGGTGTGACCACGACTCAGCTGCGCTCCATGATGCGGCGCCTCGAGTCACGAGACGTCTCGCTCGACACCAAGGTGTTCGACGACTCGGGGACGACCATGCTCGACACCCTCGTCTCCGAGGAGACCGATCAGGAGTCGACGCTGGCCGGCGACGAAGTGGGTGAGATGCGTCGCGCCGCGATCTCGGAGGCGATGAAGGCGCTCGACCCGCGCGAGCGATTCATCGTGGAGGAGCGCCTGATGGCGGACCGCGAGGACGAGCTTTCCCTTGCGGAAATCGGTCGCCGGCTCGGGGTCAGCCGCGAGCGGGCACGTCAGCTCGAGGCTCGCGCCAAGCGTAAGCTGAAGACCCAGTTCACTGAGCTGTCGCGCAACGCTGGCAAGGACCTGTTGGAACTCGACTCCGCCGCCTGAGCGAGCTAGGTTCCGCCCGCTGCTGCGGCTCAGACGGTCGCTGGGCCTTCGTGGCTCAGAGGAAAGTCCGGGCTCCACAGGGCAGAGCGCCAGGTAACGCCTGGTGGGGGTGACCCCGAGGAAAGTGCCACAGAGAACAGACCGCCTGCCGCCACCTCGGCTCGCAGGTAAGGGTGAAACGGTGGGGTAAGAGCCCACCGCGAGGTTGGTAACAACCTCGGCACGGCAAACCCCGCTCGGAGCAAGGTCAAGTAGAGGAGCGCTCGAGGGCTGCCCGCCCGAGTTCCCGGGTAGACTGCTAGAGGCTCGGTGCGAACCGAGTCGTAGAGGAATGATCGTCAGCTGGCTCGAGGCGACTCGAGCCGACCACAGAACCCGGCTTACGAGCTCAGCAACCACTGGCAGGCGTTCGCGCCTGCCAGCGTCATTTTGTGCGCAGGCTCCACCGAGTCACTGCGCGGCGAACACGAACGGCACGTTGACCGTCGTCGGTCCCCCTGCGGCGGGGAACTGCCAACCGCGGACTCGGCTCGCAATGCAGCCTGCGAGCCCACGGTATCCCTTCGGATCTCCGGAGGTGCCCACGCTGCTCACCGACCCGCTCGGCGCGACCTTGATCGTGACACTGACACGCGCGCTGCTTGGCGCGTCCTTGTCTCGGGTGCTGAGCGCTGGCTGCCAGCAGCTGCGCTTGACGCTGCCAGTGTGACTGCTGACCACGCGCTGAACCTGGCTCGAGTCGAGCTGAGAACTCGCACCGCTGCTCCCACTCCCGGAACCGGTCGTGCCGCTGGGTCCGCTGGGCCCCTTCGGACCGCTTCCGAAGTCGAGACCGCCGCCCTTCGACGCCGCCGTGGAGGTGGGGGGCGAACCGCTCCCGGTCTTGGCGGCCACCTTGGTTCCACCTCCCGGTTCGCCCTTCGCGTCACCCGGCACCTCGGTGTTCTCGAGCTTCTCCGGTTCGGTAGCGGGCGCTGGCGCTTCGGTGGCGCCTGCGCTCGGGCCAACGGGCACTTCGACGTACTTCACCACCGGCTTGGGCTTGTTGCCACCCCAG
>JAGQIY010000674.1 GCA_020430865.1 Myxococcales bacterium | reverse complement strand
CGAACCAGCGCTGGAGCCGGGAGTAGCCCCCGCTCAGCTCCCCGAAGCGCTCCTCGAGGCTCCGCTCGTCTTCCTCCTCCGGCTCGCGCGGCTCCTCTCCGAGCGTCCGCTGCCAGACGCTGCGCCCGAACACGTGCGCCTGAGCCCGAGCAGCCACCCCACGAGCTGCCGCGGCGCTCAGCGCCAGCGGTCCGAGCCGCCCTCCCCCACCAAGCACCCAGCTACCATCCGGCGCGCCGCGCCCCTGAATCGATAGCTCGAAGCGCCACGGCACGAAGCACCACAGCGCGCAGCCGAGGAGCACGCCCAGGGCAACCAGGAGCCAGACCACGTCACTCGTCTTTGGACTCGCCGGCTGCCAGCGCCTTCGGGCCGTCGCTTGCCAGCGCGTCGACCTCTCCGCGCGGCAATATTTCCAGGCCCCGCCGCAGCACCGCCTTCTTGCCTCGCTTGAGCGCCAGCATGTGGGGCACCCCGTCTTGCCCGACGACCACGAAGGCCTTGGGCTCGACCGTCATCGCGCCGCCAACGCCGCCGCCCTCGATGCCCGCGTCTCCCTTGAGCGCGTCTCGCTTGGCCTTGCCGTCCAGACCGACGGTCGCCGCGCCGAAACCGATGCTGACCTTGGACAGCGGCAACACCTTCGCGTCACCAGCGTCTCGCACCTGCCCGACGACCGCGTCGCTCTTCGCAACCCGACTCACCTCAGCCAGCAGCCCCTTGACCAGGTCATCGAGTTCCATGACCACGACTTCATCACGCTTGCCGCGCGCCGTCAAAGCGAGCGGCGCGAGACGCGGCGCTGTGGGGTTTCGATTCACGCGCCATCGTGCCATATCTGCGCCTTCGCCTCGTCGGAGCTTCCCGCGACGACCAACGTTCCGCCTCGACGCCCCTCATGGCAGCCGCAGAGCCCAAATCGTCGGCCTCACCCCCGAACCCCGATGGCTCCCCGCAAGGGAAAGCCACGCCGTCGACCGGGCAGTCGAGGTTGCGTCGCATCCTCGCGCTGGCGCTGCCCATCGTCGGCGGCATGATCTCTCAGAACCTGCTGAATCTGGTCGACACCTTCATGGTGGGTCGTCTTGGAGACGCAGCGCTGGCCGGAGTTGGCCTCGCGTCGTTCGCCAACTTCCTCACGCTCGCGCTGATCACGGGGTTGTCGTCGGGCGTGCAGGCGATCAGCGCCCGTCGACTCGGCGAGGGAAAGTCCGAGCAGACGGCGCTCAGCCTGAATGGCGGTCTGCTGCTCGCTCTGGGTCTCGGCGCTCCCCTCAGCGTCGTCATCTACTACGGCGCCAGCACCCTGTTTCCGCTGCTGGTCGATCAACAGAACGTGGTCGACGTCGGCGTCGGCTACTGGCAGATGCGCGCGCTCTCGATCGTTGCCGTGGGGATTAATTTCTCATTTCGCGGGTTCTGGAACGGGGTCGGCGAATCCTGGCGCTACTTCATCACGTTGCTCGTGATGCACCTGTCCAACATCGCGATCAGCTACGCGCTGATCTTCGGCGTCTGGGGCATGCCGGAGATGGGCGCCGACGGCGCTGGGCTCGGCAGCAGCATCGCGACCTTCCTCGGCACACTGGTCTACTTCGTCCAGGGCCTCGCGCGGGCGCGGCCCCTGGGTTTCCTGCGGGGCCTGCCGAGCCGCGAGGTGCTGATCAACCTGCTGCGCCTCAGCACGCCCGCCGGTATTCAGCAGCTGTTCTTCGCTGGCGGTATGACGGCGTTCTTCACCATCGTGGGCCGCGTCGGCACTCGAGAGCTGGCGGTCAGCCAGGTGCTGGTCAACCTGTTGCTGCTGGCGGTGTTGCCCGGCATGGGCTTCGGCATGGCCGCGGGCTCGCTGGTCGGACAGGCCCTCGGAAGGAGCACGGAGCAGGACGCTCGGCGCTGGGGTTGGGACGTCGCGAAGCTCGCCGTGGGCGTGATCGCGATACTGGTGATCCCTGGACTTCTGTACCCTCAGCTTCTCCTACGTCCTTTCCTCACGGATCCAGAGACACTGGCGCTGGGGGTGACACCCCTGCGGGTGATCTGCGTGGGGCTACCGATCGACACCCTGGGGCTGGTGTTGATGCATGGCTTGATCGGCGCGGGCGACGCCAAGCGGACCATGCTGGTCTCCGTCGCGACGCAGTGGATCGTGGCGATCCCGCTGGCCTACGTCGTGGGTCCAGTGGTCGGCCTCGGCCTCGTTGCCCTGTGGCTGAGCTACATGTCGAGTCGCATCCTCAACACCGGCGTGTTCGCGGCGATGTGGCAGCGCAGTGGCTGGACGGCGATCCGAGTCTAGACGACGCTGACGAGCGTGGTCGGTCCCAGCAAGAAGCGCGTCCCACGACCACCACGCGCGCGCTCCACGAGCCTGGAGCCATCGACGCCCGCCTGAGTGAGCGTCTGCCGCGTGCGGTGGATCAACGTGTTCAGCTGCACTCGTGTTGCCCCATCGCCATGCCAGATCATCGGGATCAGCTGGGCGTCACTCACCCAGTCACCGGCTTTGCCCGGTGCTGGCGGGCGCAGCAGCGATGCGATCAGATCGCAGCGTCTGTCCGCGAGGAACACACGGTACTCATCGTCGAGGCAGATGCGCAACAAGCCCCCGTTGGGCAGGAACTCGAGGTCGACGCTCGATGGGAAATGCTCCGCCACCCCCGATGCACTGGCGATCCCCTTTCCGTCGCGCAACAGCCGCAAGCGCATCCCCGCGAAGGAGAACTCGTCGCGGTCATCCATCGAGATCAGCTCATCGACGACCATGGCTCGACCGTTGATGTGGATGGGCGCGGTGGCCTGGGCCACCAGCCCGCGGTCCACCGTGGTCAGGATCAGCGCGCTCGGTGGCCACCCCGAGAGGTTGAGCTGATCCTTGGCCCCCCCGCCGATGGTGAAGACCGGCCCGAGCACGCGGTAGCGCTGAGAGTCCGTCTCCAAGAGCCACGGACCTGGGGAGCTACTCGCCGGCTCGATCTCCACCGCACAGCGCGCGCCGGGCAGCTCGAGCACGTCGCCGTCCTGCAGCCAAGCCTCCACCTGAACTGGCCGCTCGTTGACCTGGACACCATGACGACCGAGGCAAAAGATCTGCGTGCCCTGGTTTCCGTGGGTCACCAGCGCGTGACGGCGACTCGCGAACGGCGACGAGAGCACCACGCTGCACGTGGAGTCCCGCCCGAGCATCACCCCCGCGGAGGAAAGCTGGATGCGGACGCCGTGTCGATCCTTCAACCAGGCGGTCATCTGCGGCGCCCTTCAAGCTCGGGCACCTGCTCCGGCACCGTGTGTCGCCGAGGCGATCTCCTCATGGGAACCCCCTAGTCATAGGGCCAATGGCGGTCGCTTGTCGACATTCCGCTGCCTGGAGCAAGCCGCCGCGCTGATGTGCCCCAGCGCCGTCCGGCGATTTCGGGTATGCCTTGCAGCCATGGAGCTCAGAAGCTTCGGTGGACTCGGGGTGCGGCTCTCGACGCTGCGCCCAGGGGAGACCGCGCGCGGTTTGGTGGTGTTGATGCACGGGTTCGGGGCGACGGGCTCGGACCTGGTGCCCCTGGCGCGTCAGATCCCGAGGCCCGAGGGTGTGCGCTTCGCGTTTCCAGAGGCGCCACTGGTGCTCGATCCGATGTTCGACGCGCGGGCCTGGTGGCCCATCGACGTCGCGGCGCTCGAGGAGGCGATGGCCCGCGGGGAACACCGCGATCGCACCCAAGACGACTCCCCCGAGCTCGCGGGAGTCAGCCAGCAGCTCGAGGGGTGCTTGGACGAGCTGCAGAGCGAGCTTGGCCTGACGGCCGCTCCGCTGGTGCTCGGCGGGTTCAGCCAGGGCGCCATGCTCGCCTGTGACGTTGCCGCACGGAGCCAGCGGCGACTCGCCGGGTTGTGGGTATTCAGCGGCACCTTGCTGGCCGAGCCCCGCTGGCGGCTTGGCTTCTCCAGGCGTGCCGAGATACGACCCGTGTGCCGCGTCTTGCAGAGTCATGGGCGCATGGATCCGCTGCTCGCCTTCGCGCATGCCGAGCGCCTGCGAGCGCTCCTCGAGGAATCGGGGCTTCCGGTCACCTGGATCCCGTTCAACGGACAGCACGAGATCCACGGCGGCGTTCTCGATGCCGCGGGTGAGTTCCTCGAGAGGGTCTTCGAGGGCGAAGCTGGATCGGACGGGGGTGAGGGATGAAACTCGCGGCAATCGACATTGGCTCGAACTCGGTGCACATGGTGGTCGCGGAGACCACCGGGCGAGAGACCTTCGAGGTGATCGACCGAGAGAAGGCCATGGTCAAGCTGGGCGCGGGGGCCTTTCGCGACCATCGTCTGACGCCTCGAGCCTTCGACGCCGGCCTCGACGTGCTGCGTCGCTACCGCAAGCTCGCGGACCGCCTCGGCGCCGACGAGATCCTCGCGGTAGCAACGGAGGCGATCCGCGACACCGAGAACGGTGGAGAGTTCCTGTCTCGAGTCGGCCAGGAGACGGGCATCGAACCGCGAGTCATCTCCGGGCGCGAGGAGGCGCGCCTGATCTACCTCGCGGTGCGCAACGCCCTGGACTTCGGCAGCGACAAGATCCTGGAGATCGACATCGGCGGTGGCAGCGTCGAGCTGATCGTCGGCGACACGAGACACCTGCTGTTGAGCGAGAGCGTGAAGCTCGGCGTGCAGCGCCTGCGCGATCTGTTCGGCGACCAACCCCTCGGCAAGGGGCGCCGCAAGCAGCTCGAGGAGCACGTGCGACGCGTCGCTGGACCGGCCATCAAGCACGCCCGGGCCCTGGGTTTCAGTCGAGTCGTCGGTACGTCGGGAACCATCCGTGCGCTGGGTGACGCGGCTCATCGCCTCGCGGGCAAGCAGCCCTGGCGGTCCGTCAACGCAGAGGTGGCCGAGCTCAAGGATCTGAAGCGTCTGGCAGATAGACTGACCGGCATTTCGTTGAGCGAGCGGGGGGAGATCAAGGGCATCGACCGGGAGCGCACGGACACCATCCACCTCGGCTCCGTGCTCCTGATCGAGCTACTCGAGCTCGCCCGCGCGGAGAGCATCACCCTGTGTGAAGCGTCGCTCCGTGAGGGGGTGATCCTGGAGTTCCTGGGGCGCAAGTCGGATGGAACCGCCGTTCTCGCCATCCCCGACGTGCGACCGCGAGCGACGCTGCAGCTGGCGCGCAAGTACGGGATGGGAGGGCCCCGGGAGCGCCACGTCGCCAAGCTCGCGCTGCAGATCTTCGACCAGACCGTGCTCCACCATGAGCTGGGTTCGAGGGAGCGCGAACTGCTCGAGTACTCCGCGCTGCTTTTTTCCGTAGGGCAATATATCGGGTTCCGCAACTACCAGGCGCACTCGGACTACATCATCTCCAACTCCGGGATCCGCGGCTTCAACGACGAAGAAGTGGAGCTGATCAGCCTCGTCGTGCTGTATCACCGCAAGGGCGAGCCCTCGAAGAAGCACCCCCGAGTCAAGGCACTGGACAAGTCGGCGCGGCGCGTGCTGAAGGTACTGAGCGCGATCCTGCGCGTCAGCGTGGGGCTCGATCGCTCGAACAGCCAGTCGGTGAACAACGTGCGCTGCGAGGTCAAGGACGAGGTGCTGCACCTGTTCGTCAGCGGAGAGGACGACCTGGAGCTAGCGATCTGGGGCGGTCAGCGGCGGAGCGAGCCGCTCGGGAAGGCCCTCGGGTTGGACGTCGAGGTGGTGCGCCGGGCTGGTGAACGGGACGAGGAGTGAGCGCCTCCGTGGCGTGAGCGCGCGTGAGCACGCGGGAATGGAACCGGCCCACGCGCCCACCCCCGCACGGACAACCAGCAGCTCGCCCCCACGGGCACTTTCCCTCACTGTTTCGCGGCCTTACTCCCGACGAAAAAGGCCATCCCAACGCGGTGCGACTTCGCGCAAAAGATGCTAGGTGGGGCGATTGCCTGATTTCGGTACGCGCGACCTCCTGTCGCGTCTCAGAAGCCCAGCGAGCCTCAGATGACAAGCAACCCCGCAAAAGCACTCCCCACCGCGGACCAGGAACTCCAGGCCATCGTCGACGAGGAGCGTGGCTGTCTGGAGCGCGTGGTGGACCACCTGCGTCAGAAGACGCAAGCGAAACCGGCAGCGCAGGAGATCGACTACGACTCGCAGCTGATCAGCCTGCGCGACCAGATCGCGAATGCACGGCTCGAGGACGTGCCGCCGCTGGTCGAGCAGATGGAGCGCATCGCCACCCTCGCCTCGCGGCACCGGGTGAGCACGGAAGGCTGGGTGGACCCTACGTCGCCCTATTTCGGCCGCATGGTGCTCAGCGAGGGCGAGCGAACGCGAGAGGTGCTGATCGGTCGTTCGACGTACCTGGACACCAAGAGCGGCGTCCGCATCGTCGACTGGCGCGACGCCCCCGTCAGCCGGCTCTTCTACCGCTATGAGGAGGGCGAGGACTACGTCGAGACGTTCGGCGATCGAGAGGTGGAAGGGGACGTGGTGACCCGCCGCAGCCTGGCGATCAGCGAGGGCGTCCTGCGTCGCATCGTCACGCCACAAGGCACGTTCGTCCGCACGCGAGAGGGAGAGTGGCAGCGCGCAGGCTCGTCGACCCGCCTGCACGGAGGTCAGGGCTCTGCCCTGCGCGCGGAAGACCATCACCGGCCAGGAAAGCTGGGTGTCCAAGGGGCAGACACTCGCGAGGACAAGCACCTGAAGGAGATCACGGCGCTGATCGACCCCAGGCAGTTCGACCTGATCACGCGCCCGGACTCGGGCCTGGTGGTCATCCAAGGTGGCGCAGGCTCAGGCAAGACCACCATCGGCCTGCATCGCCTCGCCTATCTCGCGTTTCAGGACAACCGTCGTTTCCGTCCGGATAAGATGTTGGTCGTCGTCTTCAACGACGCGCTCGCGCGTTACGTGGCGCGTGTGTTGCCAGCGCTCGGGGTTTCCGGGGTCGCGGTGCGCACCTACGAAGAGTGGGCGAGCAAGCTACGGCTTGCCCACGTCCACGGCCTGCCTCGACTGTACACCGACGACACGCCTGCGAACGTCACCCGACTGAAGAAGCACCCTTGCATGCTGGACGCCATCGACGCGTACGTCAGTCGGGTGGAGGGGCGCATCTTCGATCAGCTCGAGTCCGCGCTGGACGGCGCTTCGGAGAGCTCGCGGGAGGCGGTGGTCGGAGCATTTCGGCGCGCCGCGACGGACTCTCGCCCCCTGTCCCACAAGATCCATGCTGCGCTGAACAAGGCGACCGAGCCCCGGACCCGCTTGCCCAGCGCAGTGCGCACGCGTACCGAGGCGCTGCTGACCCGCAGTCGAGCCGAGGCGCGAGACGTGGCGACGGCGTGGGCAGAGATCCTGAGCGATCTGCCGAGCCTGCTCGAGGCCTTCAAGGACGCCGACGACATCAGCCGTGCGGAAATCGAACGCGCGCACGCCTACTGCTCTCAGCGAGTCAACCTGGCGCTGGACGAGCTCGAGCGTCACCAGGAGGACGCTCAGCGCGTCGCTGATCAGCGAGACGCCCAGCGCGGCGACAAGCGCGGGAGCCGACCGCAGAGACGGCAGGAGGAGCGGCGCGAAGACGACGAACCGTTCACCGCCATCGACGGCGGTGACGTGGAGGAGCACGCCAAGCTCGATCGCGAAGACGACACCCTCCTGCTGCGTCTCGTGCAGCGCATGCGTGGTCCGCTGATGCGGGGCAAGGGCAAGGAGGCGCTCGTCTACGAGCACGTCCTGGTGGACGAGGCACAGGACCTGAGCCCAGTGGAGCTGGCGGTCGTCGTGGGCACGGTGAGCCGTGCACAGAGCGTCACGCTGGCGGGCGACGTCGCGCAGCGCCTGCACATGGACAACGGCTTCAGCGGCTGGGACAGCACCCTCGCGCGCCTCGGCTTGGATCACGTCGCCGTGGAACCGCTGAAGCTCTCGTATCGCTCCACTGCGGAGATCCTCGAGTTCTCGACCTCGGTGCTCGGTCCGCTCGCCTCGGACGATCCGCCGGCGGCCACGCGACACGGTGCGCCGGTCGAGCTGTTCCGCTTCGCCCACGCTGGGGATGCCGTCGGCTTCCTGAGCGAGGCCCTGCGCACGTTGATGGCCGAAGAACCGAGCTGCACGGTCTGCGTGATCGGACGCTACCCGGAGCAAGCCGACATCTACTACGACGGCCTGAAGAAGGGCGAAGTGCCCTTCCTCCGCCGCATCGCTGCGCAGGACTTCCCGTTCCGGGCTGGCGTGGACGTCACCGACGTACGCCAGGTGAAGGGTCTCGAGTTCGACTACGTGGTGCTGCTGGATGTCAACGAGAGCTCGTACCCGGTGGATGACGAGGCTCGCCACCTGCTCCACATCGCAGCCACGCGCGCGGCTCACCAGCTCTGGGTGGTCTCCGCGGGCAAGCCCAGCCGCCTCCTGCCAGAGCAGTTGCGCGACCGGGGCTATTGAACGAAGCTCGGCCCCATGCACGGGAAGCTCCAGAGCGCACTCGGCCTTGGAACCTGGCTCGCCGTCGCGTTCAGCCTGACCCTCTCGGCCTGCGCCCGCCCCGCGCCTCGAGCGCCCGACGCGCCTCCCGCACCCGAGGCGCACGAGGAGGAGGCGGTGAAAACACCAACCCCTCCGCTGTTCAGCCGCATCGAGCTACCGGCGCCGGAGGACTTTCACGGCATCCGCGTCAAGGACGGCTATGCGCTGAGCGTCGAGGAGCTCCTGGGTGAGCTCACCACGGCGGATGTGCTGTGCGCCGGCGAACAACATGACGACGTGCATCACCACTGGGCGCAGTACCTGCTGCTCAACCAGCTGATCGAGCGGCGCCGCATGAACGGGCGCGGCGTGGCGCTGGGCCTCGAGATGGTGAGCCGCCGCGCGCAGCCGGCGCTCAACCGCTGGCTCTCTGGCGAGTCCAGGGCCCGTCAGACCCTGGACGAGCTGAATTGGAACGAGACCTGGGGCTACGACTTCGGCTTCTACGCACCCATGTGGTGGCTCGCCAGGCAAAACGGCGTGGAGATCATCGGACTGAACCTCGAGCGTTCCCTGAGCCGGAAGATCGCCCGGGTAGGCCTCAAGGGTCTGAGCGACGAGGAGCGGGCCCTCCTGCCCCGACGCATGAACATGAGCAGCCGAGACCACCGCGCCTACTTCGACCAGGCGATGGCACATCACCCCCCGCCGGTCTCGTCTCGACGCAGGTACTACGAAGTTCAGGTGGCCTGGGACGAGACCATGGCGGACACCGCGAACAAGTGGCTCGAGAAGAAGGCGCCCGCGAGCCAGCTCCTGATCCTCGCCGGGCTCGGCCATTGCCGGAACAGCGCCATCCCGAAGCGCATCGAGCGCCGCAGCGATCAGACGCGGGTGCTCAGCGTGCGGCCGTGGCGCGAGGGTGATGAGCCAGGGCTGCCCAAGTTGCTCGAGGAGGGCGCCTTCGACTACGTCCTGGTGATGAGTCGGGAGAGCAAGCCTAGCCATCATCGCGGGCGACGTGGCTCAGGCCGCGGACGCGACCGACGCTGATGCTGGCCGAGCTGCTGCCCTCCCACACCAGCCTGCTGCAGCGCGGCCAGTCGCTGCTCGGCCTGGCGATCTTGATCGGCTTCGCGTGGCTGCTCTCGGAGCGCCGCGGGAAGGTGCGCTGGCGCCCGGTGCTGTGGGGCGTCGCCCTTCAGCTCGGCCTCGGCCTGATCGTGCTGAGCCCGACGCTCCAGGGCTTCTTCTTTGCGGCCGTCGACAGCGGCGTGAAGCGGCTGCTCAGCTTCAGCGAGGCGGGAGCGAACTTCGTCTTCCAGAGCATCGAGCCGCACCAGATCTTGGATCCCAGCGGAAAGGCAGTCACCTTCGTCGGGCGCATCTCTCCGCCAGTGAAGACCTTCGCGTTCTGGATCCTGCCGACCATCGTCTTCTTCTCGAGCCTCACCTCGATCCTCTACCACCTGGGTATCATGCAGCGCGTCGTCTGGGGGATCGCCTGGGTCATGCAACGCACGATGAAGGCTAGCGGGGCCGAGGCGTTGAGCGCTGCAGCCAACATCTTCGTGGGCCAGACCGAGGCACCGCTCTTCGTGAAGCCCTACATCGCCAAGATGACGCGCTCGGAGCTGAGCGTGGTGATGACCGGAGGCTTCGCCACCGTCGCTGGCGGCGTGATGGCCGCCTACGTTGGCTTCCTCAAGGATCTACCCGGGATCGCGGGCCACCTCGTGACCGCGTCCATCCTCAGCGCGCCGGCGGCGATCGCGGTCTCGAAGCTGATGGTGCCGGAGACGGAGGAACCCGAGACCCTCGAGAGCCTGGATCTCGCTGCGAGGAGCCCGCACTCGAATGTGCTCGAGGCCGCCGCGACCGGCGCCGCCGATGGCGCCAAGCTCGCGATCAACGTCGGCGCGATGCTGATCGCGTTCGTGGGACTGGTGGCGATGGTGGACTTCGGGCTCTCGAACATCAGCGTCGCCGGCGAGGTCCTGAGCCTCTCGCGCATCCTTGGCTGGGTGTTCTCGCCCTTCGCCTTCATCATGGGCGTCCCCTGGAGCGAGGCGCCCGCCGTCGGGCGTCTCCTCGGGGAAAAGCTCGTGCTGACCGAGTTCCTGGCATACATCCACCTCGGCGACCTGGTGCGGCAATCACCTGCGGTGCTGAGCGAGCGCTCCGCAGTGATCGCCTCGTACGCGCTGTGCGGCTTCGCGAACTTCGCCAGCATCGGCATTCAGCTCGGCGGCATTGGCGGCATTGCGCCCAAGCGCATGCCCGACCTCGCGAGCCTGGGCCTGAAGACGATGATCGGCGGCAGCCTGGCCGCCTTCATGACCGCCTGCGTCGCGGGCGCCCTGCTCTGAGCTCATGGCCGCGCGGCATCGGATCCAGAACCGCGCGGAGCTACTCGGCGTCGAAGAACCGACTCGCGCCCGCCGACAGCGAGCGCTGGAGCTGTGCGAACGACTGCTGGACAGCCTCGACCCCTACGAAGCCACTCGGAGGAGCCTGCGTGCTGTGTTTCCACGCGGCATCTGCAATGGGCGCTCCCATGTGCTGGCGATCGGCAAGGCAGCCGTCGCCATGGCGCGAGCGGCTCTGGACGAGGTTGGAGCCCGGAGTGGCTTCGTGCTCGCCCCCGAGCCGGCAAGCGAGGACCTCTCTCCCCTGATCCTGCTGCGCGGCGGGCACCCCTCGCCTTGCGCCGAGGCGCCAGCCCATGCCCAGCAGGTCCTCGCGCACCTTCAGCGTCTCGGAGCGGGAGAGCAGCTGCTGTGTCTGATCTCTGGCGGAGGCTCGGCGCTCTTCGAGCTGCCCCGCGCAGGACTCCGTCTCGAAGATCTGGCTCGCACCGGCGAGCTCCTGATGCACGGGGGCGCCAGTATCCAGGCGCTGAACCTGGTGCGGCGCAGCCTCTCGCAGGTCAAGGGCGGCGGCGTGCTCCGCGCCTGCCCGAACCTCGCCGTCACGAACTTCATCCTCAGCGACGTCGTCGGCGGACCGCTGTACGCCGTCGCGAGCGGGCCGACCCTACCCATCCACGACCCGTCCGCGAATCCACTGGCCTTGCTCGAGGATTTCGGGGTGAGGAGCGCTACGCCCGGCGCCGTGATCGCCCTGCTGGAAGCCGACGCACGACGCGCCCACCCGAGCAGCGCCGGGACCGAGCGCCTCCAAGCAACCGAGCGGCGCTTCTCACCCCCGAACATGCGAATCCCTGCGGCAACTCCACCGACGTGGGTGGTCGCTGACAACGACCGTGCCGTGCGCCTCGTCGAGCAGCACGCAAGCGACCTCGGGCTCGCGCTCCAGGTGCTGCCGGGTCATCTCGAAGGCGACGCAGCCACCGCAGGAGCAGGGCTGTCGACGCGCTTTCGTGGAGGCGGAACCGGGAGCTTCGTGTGGGGCGGCGAGACGACGGTACGCATCGACGCCCCGAACCCGGGGCGCGGCGGCCGCAACCAGGAGCTGATACTTGGCGCTGCTCGCAGCGCGCTCGCCCACGGGAGCTTCAGCGGGACGCTGGTCGCCCTGGGGAGTGACGGAGTCGACGGTCGAAGTCCTGCGGCAGGCGCACTGCTCGACGCGGAGGTGCTGCAGAGGCTGAGCCTCACCGACGTGGAGGCCGCCCTCGACGGTCATGACAGCTACACGCTGCTCGAGGGCGCTGGCGCCGCACTGATCACCGGGCCGACGGGAACCAACGTCGCCGACCTGTGCTTCTGGCTGGCGTGACCTCGGCGCCTACTTGGTCTTCGGCCGGAAGCGCAGCAGTGCCTTGATCCGCAGGGTAACGGCCTGGCTGCGCTTGCCCATGGTGGTCTTCAGGCTGATCTTCGTGCTGGTCTTCATGCGCCCCTTGGGCACCGGATTCTCGAGGTCGAAGTAGGACTCCCCTTCACCCTTGGAGGTCATCTTGACCAGCTCGGTCTTGGCGCCAGGGGGCGCACCGGGCAGCTTGATCTCGCCCTTGGGCGCGATCTGGCGCATCTCCACTCGCGTGCGTCCGACGCCGTCCTTCAGCGACACCAGCTCGTAGATGGCGATCTGCGTCAGGGGGAGGCCTTGCTGCACGACCGAGGTGTTCACGGCCCACTTGGCGCCGACGCCAACCGCTTCCGCGGGGAGCGGCGCGCTCATGCCGCCCAGGTTGGCCTGCAGTCCTTGAAGGATCTGGTTCATCTCCACGCTGTCCACCTTCGCGGCGTCGAACTTGAGCGCCTTCTGCACTCCGCGGTCGTTCACCTCGCTGATGCCATGCAGCTTCGGCAGCTTTCCGAGCGCCGTCTCGAGCTGCTTCTGGATGGGCGCTGGGAGCTGACTGGCGTTGCGCACGCGCGGGCGCAGGCCGATCAGGTCGACCAGGAAGTCGCCGTCGCTCTGCTTCTCCTTCACCTTCAGCTTGGCGAGCATCTCGAGCTTGGGAACGAAGCCGGCCTTCTGCTTCTTGCCGTCGGTCTCCACCTCGAGCTCGCTCCGAGTGGTGAGCCGCACCACGCCACCCGCACCCACGGGGTACTTGTAGCGCAGCTGCTGGCGAGGCTCTGCGCCCGCCTCGAGCAGCTTGATCTCGCCGTTCTTCATCTTGGGCAGCTTGTCCCAGACGCTCTTGCCCTTCGCCTGCACGCTGGCACCCGGCGACGACGCGACAGTGGACGCGACCGGCTCGCGGAAGCTCGCCGGTGGCTTGCTCGGCTCGGCGGCTCGAGCAGCGCCCCCGATCCCCACGCTGGTCCCGACCAGGAGCAGCAGACCAACGCGTGCGCCGAACCGCGGCGTCCCACGCCGGTCGTTTGCCTTCAATCCCCTCGCGGCGCCGCTCTGACCCGCATCCAATGACCCGCTCTTCACCCCCCTCCCCTACCGCGACGGGGCAGCCTTGGCCAGCTTCCAGGCGGCGCGTGGCGCACTACTGAATAAGCCGGAACGTCGCTGCGTCACCCCTCGACGGCCGTGGAGTCAGCGCGGGATCGCCCGACAATCAGCGAGTTCTCGGCCGAGCTCCAGAGCCAGCTCCGAGCCGCGAGACGCTCGAGGGGAGCGCTCGGGCAAGCTGAGCAACGTGAGCGGGACTTGCAGGTCCAGACCCGACAGCTCTCGAAAGACGACGCCTCGACGACGGAGCTTGGCGGTCGAGCGGCTCACGATGCTCAGTCCAAGGCCGGCGGCGACGAGGCTGATGAGCGCCAGCTTGCTGTCCGTCTCCTGTACCGGGGTCAAGCTCACCCCGGCCCGCCCCAGCGCTTCGCTCGCCGCGTTCGCCCACGCCGGCTCGATGTCGGCCCGCGCGAGGATCGCGGGCTGACCGCGCAACGCCCTGACCGGGATCTTTCTCCGCGCGGCAAGCGGATGGCGACTCGGCAACGCCACCACCATCGGCTCCCTGAACAGTACCTGCTCCGTCACCCCAGCGGCGTTCAGCGGCCCGCAGGCGAAGCCGAGCTCGATGCGCTGCTCGAGCAGCGCCGCGGGTTGCTGGCCGCTCCTCAGCTCCATCAGCTCGAGCTGGAGCTCCGGCGAGGCCTTCCTGAGCTTGCCGAGCCAGATCGGGAGGATCTCGTACGTCGCGGGGGTCGTGTAGCCGACACGCAGCAGGCCGCTTTGCCCCGCGGCAACGCGATGGAGCTGCGACACCACCTGGTCCGCCTCGCGCAACCAACGGCGCGCCACCGGGAGCAGATGAAGTCCCGCGTCGGTCAACGCCACGTGCCGCCGGTCGCGGTCGAAGAGCACTGCGCCAACCGCTTCTTCCAGCTTCTTGATCTGCACGCTGAGCGGGGGTTGGCTGATGTGCAGGCGGCGAGCTGCGTGACCAAAGTGCAGCTCCTCCGCCACGACGACGAAGGCTCGCAGCAAGCGCTGGTCGAGGGCGTCGACGGCTGTCATAGCGAAATCATATCACAGCGCTGGAAGTCGATATTGGACGGTATCAGGAGGCGGCTGCACGCTGCGGCCATGAACGACACCAAGAGCCGGGTCATCCACCGCTACTTCGACGAGCTGTTCAACCAGGGAAAGCTCGAGCTGGTCGACGAGCTGTTGCACCCCGACTACGTGAACCACTCCCCAGGCTCGCCGCAGCAGCCCTGCGG